>DATEWO010000158.1:0-4167 GCA_035257925.1 Propionibacteriaceae bacterium
GCGGTGCGCGAGGCGCATCAACGGGCCGAGATTGTGTACGCCGGTTTGCCCGGGCGGTCCGCCGCGGAGGGGCGGGAGGTAGGGCTTGGTGTGGTCAAGATCCATTCGGCGGTTGCCGGCGGCGTAGGGGAAGCAGCTGGCCGGCATGCGTAGGAACATGGCTTCCCGGATTCGCCGCGGAATCTCATAACCATCCACCGGAGGAGTGTTTTGGGGGTCGATGACTGGCTGCACGCGTACGTCGCACGCGGTGTCGGCGAGGAACCGGCGGACGTGGCCGAGGGTGACCGGGCCGACTCCCTCGAGCCGGCCGACTCCGCCGCCGAGTGCATCCGCACCAGCGGTGGTCGCCAGCAGCGCCTCCTGGCTGAGATGGATGTGCAGCATCACCTGCGGCCGCAACTTCCGCACGTCGACTCCGGACGGCCGAATGATCAACCCCTCACCAGGCTGATCCGGCAATTGTGCTGCGGGTGGAGCGGTGGAGGCTTCGAATGGCGGGTTTGGTGCATTGTCGATCGGCTCGTCGGGCTGTTGGGGTTCAGCGGCGGAATGTTGGTGGTTCCGGAACTCCCACAGCAGCTGCAATGCCACGGCCGGCTGGGCCAAGATGCCGATCGCTTTGGATCGGCGCACATCGGCTGACTCCAGGTCGCCTTGCAGCCGCAGAATCTCTGCGATCCGGTTGACCGTCGCCATGAACCAGATGACCTCGCCGGCGTTTGCTTTGGCGATCAACAACTTCAGCCCGGACTGTCCGGTACGGCCAGCGCGGACGAAGCGTTCCGCCTCCCAGATCTTGGCCTGCTCCTCAGCCGCCCTGGGGTCGGCTTCAATGATCTTGGCGGTGAGCAGTGTTTCGAACCTGCCCCATGGCAACCCGATGATCGAGGGGGCCACCGCGGCATCCACCTGCATCGCCGCATCCCGGCTCAGATGCCGGGTGGCCTGTGCCACCTTACGAGCCCGCCACGACGCCACCCGGCCAGCCAGGATCAGCTGCCACAGCTCGGGGAGCCGATGCCGCAGATCCACTGCATCAGCCATCAACGCCCGCGCCGACCCGACGGTGGTCTCCATGCCGGCGCCCAGCTCAGCGGCTGCGAACTCCAACACCTCCGGGGTACCGTCCCCGCCCAGCTGGCGTCCCTGCTCCGCACCCGGCAGCGGTTTGGTAGGCGGCGGTTGGCTGTCTGGGTGGTGTAGATCGGCCCAGTGCGCCGCCAACTCCACCAGGGCACATTCTTGTTCGAGCACCTGGCGGTGCGCCTGGGAAACCAGCGACAAGGTCGCCGCCGCATCCGGCCCACCACCCGCCTGCCTATCGAACATAGGTTCACATTAGAGGTCGGGACTGACATCGCTCGGCTCAGCCGACGAGGGCTTCGTCGTGTCGCTCTCGGGTCTGGAATCCGCGCCGGTTCCAGGTCGGCAGCGCCCGGGCCAGCAGCCGAGGTCCAGTGACCCGGATGGCGCCAGAGCCAAGTGCGTCTGACCATTCAAGATTTTTCAGGTGCCAGCGGGCGAAGGTCATCCCGTCTGTTTCAACGATGAGATCCTCCTCAAACCCGGGATGATGCTTGCAGACCTCGGCATCGCCGTGGTCGACCAGCAGCCAGACGTGCCGAGCATGCGGTGGTTGGTCGGAGAAGTCGAACCGGACTACCACGCGATGGTCCGGGAGCCTCTCGCGGGCCAGGTAGACGCTGGTCCAGGCCCACAGCACCAGAGCGGGGTTGGTGTGTTCATCACCCAACTCCAACCACTTCTCGCCCCAGTCATGCAGCGCCCACAGGAAGCCGGAGAGGTCACGGCCGGCAGAGGTGAGCTGATATGTGACGCCGTGGCCGTGGGTCTTGGGCCGGCGCTCGATTACGCCAACCCGCTCCAGCAGTCGCAGCCGTTGGGTGAGCAGGCTGTGCGACAAACCGGGTGCTCCGGCGCTGATCTCGCTGAACGTTGTGCAACCCGCCATGAGGTTGCGAACGATGATCGGGGTCCATCGCTCGGTGAGGATCTCCGCCGCCCTGGCGATAGGGCAGTACTGGCCATAGCTCCGCATGTTCTCAGTGTCATCCCGGCCAGCGCCGCCGCCTACTTCTGTTTTTGTCCTATACAGCGTTCGACCGCAGGCGCAGGGTGGCAGTGAGGTTCAGCCGTACCGACGAAGGGAGTGATCATGCGGCAGGCTCGAGCGTCCGGCCGTGGTAGCGCCGAGCGTTGGGGACCACTGTTTGGTGCGCACGCCCGGGACTGGGCAGAGACCTGGGAAAGCCCCACAGGGTGGGGAAGCCCGGTTTATCGGTATGTGCTCGATCAGGCAATGATCGGATCTGGAACCACGGTGCTGGATTGCGGCTGCGGCGCCGGGCGATTCGTGCGGATGGCCGCAGATCGCGGCGCACGCGTCGCAGGCATCGACGCAGCCGAGCAGCTCATCGCCATCGCCAAAGAGCGCACACCGGAAGGGGACTTCCGAACCGGCGACTTGGAGGCGTTGCCGTGGCCGGATGACTCATTCGCCGTCGTGACGGGGTTCAGCTCATTCCAGTTCGCTGATGACAAGATCCAGGCTCTCGCCGAGGCCGCGCGGGTGTCACGCGATCTCGTGGTTGTGGTGATCCCCACCCGGGTGTCCGAGTCGGGCATTGCGGCGGTTTTCAGCCTGCTGTTTCCGCTGTTCCCGTCCGACGCGTTGGCGACCATGAAGAACAGCGGAATGTTCGCGCTGTCCGAGTCGGGCAGGCTCGATGCCCTCCTGTCAGCCGCAGGCCTAGCTGTGCAAGAGGACGACGAGATCGAGTGCCCCGTGATCTTCCATGACACAAAGAACGCGGTACGGGCTTTCATTGGCGCGGGGCCGATGCAACTCGCGATCATGGAATCGGGTGAGCGAGTCATCGCCGAGGCGGTGCAGAAGGCACTGACTCCTTTTGCCGAGCCGGACGACCGGGTCACCTTGCCAGCCTGGTACCGGGCCGTAATTACCAAGTGATCAACCTTTGACGGCGCCCATGGTGAAGCCGGCGATGAAGCGGTCCAAGAACAGGTTGAACACGAACGCGATCGGAAACGCTACGAGGACGGTGGCCGCCTGAAGCGACTGCCAGAAGAAGATGTCACCGCGCACCAGCTCTGTGGGTACGCCGGTACTGATCACCTTCTCAGCGGTAGGTGCGACGAAAGCAAGTGCATAGATGAACTCGCTCGCCGTCAGCGTGAAGCTGAAGACGATGACAGCGACAATCCCTGGAAAGACGAGTGGCACCACTGCTCGTACGAATGCGCCCAGCCGGCTATATCCGTCCACCATGGCCTGCTCTTCAATGTCTTTCGGAATGCCCTTGAGGAAGCCGACCAACAGCCACACCGAAACCGGAATCGTGATCGTGGGATAGATCAGTACCAGCGACCAGGTGTTGTCCTGGAGACCAACGGCGACCACCAGGCGCGATAGCGACAAGAACAACAACGTCGGTGGCACGAGATACACAAAGAAGATTGCGATGGCCATAGGGCCAGACCAGGGCCGGTCAAGCCGGGCGAGTGCGTACGCGGCGGGGAGACTCAGGACCAAGGTGATCGCAACGACGAGCAGGCCCACCCACAGCGTGTTCCAGACGAAAGTCAGGAACGCCGTGTCTTGAAACAGGTACCGCACGTGCATGCGGGTCGATGGCAGGTTGTAGAGGAACGGGTTGTTGTCTCGCTGATAGAGGTCAGGGCTCTGTTTGAATGCAGTGATCAAAGACCATAGGAACGGACCGGCACAGACGAGTGCGGAAGCAATAGCTGCGAGATACAGGCCCACCCGAGCCAGCCGGTGACGGCGGATTGCGCGGCGCCGAAGAGTTTCGATCCCCTGATTGGTGGTGACCGTATCGACAGCTGTCATGTCACAACACGTCCATCCGACGCACCGCCCGGAGAATGAGAATGGCCCCCGCAAGCAACAACGGGAACAGGAACAGCGCGACCGCCGCCCCTTGCGCGATATCTCCTCCTTCGATACCGCGGAAGAACGCCCACGATGCCAGCACCTGTGTCGAGTTCGTCGGGCCGCCGCGCGTCAGCACGTACACGACTGTCATGTCAGTGAACGTCACGATCGCGCCGAACAAGGCAGCGACGGCTATCAGCGGCAGCATCAGAGGGATCGTGATCTCG
>DATEWO010000159.1:0-5255 GCA_035257925.1 Propionibacteriaceae bacterium
CGAACTCCTCACCAAATGGCCCAATGAACAAGGTGATCGCCAGCAGGGGCAGCAATGCGTACCAGGGGGAGACCGGCAGCGGGTCGCCAATCGTGCCATTGATGGCAGCGCCCAGGTACTTCACCGCTGGTATGCCGATGAGCAACAGGGCCCACCAGCCGAGCGGCATCCGCCATAGCGTGAGCCGCTTGAAGAAACGCCCCAGACCCCTTGTCCCGTAGTGCCACCACACCAGCAGGACGCCTGCAATGCCAGGGGAGTACACAGCCAGGATGAAGAGCGGATTGGTGCCGCTCACCGGGCCGAACACGGCCTCAATCTGCTCTGTAAACAAGATCAGCAAGACAAGGAGGCCCCAGGCCAGTCCGAAGGCAATTGCGAAGAATGCTCCGAGTGTTCGCATAGACATTTCGCGATGAGTGCGACCGCGCTGCGCGATGCCGTTATCTGAATGCGCCGGAAACGTAGCCATGTGTTCCCCTTTTAGAGAGTGGCTTATGTCGACGCTATGAAGAAATTGGTAATAGCTATCAGAGACATTGGTCCTTTGTGCGACGCCCATAAGTCATGGTTCGCTGGTCGATGATGAGTGAGTCTGAGTCGTTGGCGGAAGCAGACTCGGCGATCCGTCAGCACTCGAGCGTTCGGCCAGAGGCCAGTCAAGATCACGTGCCACCACTCGCGCGGCTGGCGCTTGTAGTCATGGCCTTCGCCTCGGTCGGTGTGGCGCTCTTGCCGCTGTACGTCAAGCCGGGGGTCGCACCCGGGTCCGTCCCGGCGAGCGACTTTTCGGCCGAGCGGGCGATGTCCAGTGTGCAGGCCATCGCCGGTGCGCCGCACCCCATTGCGTCAGCGGAACACGATGCCGCCGTGGACTACCTACTTGGCCAGCTGCGGCAACTTGGCCTTGCACCGGAGCTGCAGGAAGACACCGGGGTCCGCTACGACACCGATCTCGATCCCAGCCAGGTTTCAGCCGCACATCTGCAAAACATCGTTGCGCGGCTGCCTGGTACGAACAGCACCGGCACGGTCATGCTCTATGGCCATTACGGCTCAGTTCCCACATCGAACAACGCGGCTGACGGTGCAGCCGGGGTGGCTGCCGTGTTGGAGACTGTCCGGGCAATTCGCAACGGCCCGGGCTTGCGCAACGACGTGCTGGTGGTTCTGGCTGATGGGGATGAAACGCCTGCGCTCGGCCCAATCATGTTTCGTACTCATCCGGCGGCCAAGGACATCACCGTCGGTATCGCGCTGGAAGCCCTTGCTCCCACGGGTGCGACTGCGCTGGCGTACGCCGGTCAAGGAACCCCCGACGCGCCCACCTCCTTCACCTCGCCTGACAATGGCAGCTGGTTGCGGCAAGCGCTGCAGGTCATGCCGCACCGCTTCACCACGCTGGCTCTGAACGATCTGCAACTCGCCAGCCCGGAGCTGAGCATCGCTACTAAGGATGCGGCGGCTGGTGGCATCGGGTTCCTCTTCCTGGGCGGTGGGGCTCCCTACCACACGCTCCGAGACGCCCCTGCGCACCTAGACCCGGCCAGGCTCCAGGCGTACGGGGACAACACCCTCGCCCTCGCTCGCCATTTCGGAAACGCGGCTTTGGACCGCCAAGATCCCTCACCCGAGGTGGTCGCCTTCACGGTGCTGCCGGACATTGTCCTTAGTTATCGTGCCGTCTGGGGAAGCATCCTGGCCCTCCTGCTGGTGGGGTTGTTCGCCGTCGTGGCCATCGCAGGCTTCCGGCGCAAACGCTTGCGGGCGTGGGGCGTCGTCGTCGGCTTCGCCATCAGTGTGGTAAGCGTGCCGATTGCCATGGTTGTGAACGTGGCTGCCTGGCTGCTGGTCGTGGCCATCAATCCGGCTTACCGCGCGCCGATGGCTCGTGGCTATTACGGGGCGAGCTGGAATCTGCTGTTCTTAACCTGCCTAACACTGGCCACCGTTTCGACGCTGTACGTGCTTGCCCGGCGATTCCTACCTCCGGCCCGCTCCGATCTGAGCGTGGCAACCGGCGCGGTGCTCCTGCCGTTGCTCGTGGCAGTCCTTACTGCACAAGTCATGCCGGCGGCAGCGTACGTGTTCACCTGGCCCACGTTGGTGGCAATCCTTGTACTCGGCTGGACGGTGCTGCGGCCAGGGATGGCCTACCGGCCATGGCTTCACCTCGCCGGGCTGGCCGCCGTTCTCATCACGACGAGCGTCGCGGCTCTGAGCTTGGTCTACATCGTGTACTCAGTTTTCGCAGCTCCCGGCAGCGCCCGCCAGTCTCCGCTGTATCCAGTGCTCGGGCTTGTTGTTGTCGCCGTACTCGCTGGGGTGTTGGTGCCCTGCCTCCATTTCCTGGCAAGTCGGCGCCGCTGGATTGTGCCGGTTGCGCTGTTAGCTTTGGCAGCCGTCTTCCTGGGCGCCCAGCTGGTCGCTAGTCGATTCAATGCGGAGCGGCCGCGGCCGAACTTCATCCAATACAGCCTGAATGCCGACACCGGTCAGGCCACCTGGCTGAGCGCCGGAAATCGTCCCGATGCCTGGACTAGACAATTCTTCCCGGGCGATTACCGTCGAGAGACCAGCGCGTTCTCACCCGGTTACTACTTCGAGCAACAGCTGGAGATCATCACCGCCCCCGCACCCACCGTGCCGCTAGCTGAGCCCAAGCTGGCCGTGCTTGAGAAGCGCCAGCAAGGTGATGAATTGTCGCTGCGGCTGCGACTTAGCTCGTCCCGCGGCGCGCCATATGCTCATCTCGACCTGCAACTTCCTGGCGAGCTGCTAGCCGCGGCGGTAAACGGTGTTTCCGTCAACACCACCCAGATCCCACCAAACCGACGCCAACGGTTCACGCTGCTTTACTTTGGCCTGCCCGCTCGCGGGGCGGAGATCAGCATGACCCTGCGAGGAACCGGAACCATCACCGGCCGTTTGGTGGACTACTCCAACGACCTGCCCAGGATCCGCGGACTGACCGTCCAACCGCGGCCGCCGGACTTTATCCCTGCCCCGTACGACTTCCGCGACCCGACCGCGGTGAGCCGCTCGGTCCAACTCTGAGAAGCCGCAATCCATGTCCGGTCGTCAGCCTCTCAGCCTCATCGCGCTACCCCGTTTCCGCGGCCACAGTGATTACCGACCCGGTGGCCCGCGGCGACGTTCTCGACGGGATGCGCGAGAGCCTGCAGGACCTCGGCTGAGTAATTGAGGACCATCGCCCCTGCCTCACCGGTCCGGAGGCGAGCAGTCTGGGATTCGGAGAGTGATCGATATGACCAAGTCGTTGATCGTCAAACTGTTCTGGGGCAGCCTGATCGGGCTGGTTTCAGGGTTGGTGTTGATGGCCGTGAGTTGCGGCTTGGCTCTTCGCAATGACATCTTCGTCCTGGACGGCCCAGATGTGACCGGGATCAAGGCCGGCGCCTTGCCTTGGACACTGCTGGCCCTCATGGCGCTGGCGATGTTGATTTTGCTTTCTGCTGCAGTAGCGCACTTCGTCGCCTGGATCGGTGCCGTTTTGAACACAGCGAATCTGCCTGACAAGACCTGGTTCGTTGTGCTGCTGGTCGTGGGGCTGCTCGGATTTGTCTTCATCGCCACCGTGGCTTATGTCATCGCGGGACCAGACGGTCTGAAGGCGAAAGAGGAGACACTCGCACTGCAGCAAGCGGGTAATGCTCCGCAGCAGCCGACTTCGGCAACGGCCGGTCCGGGGCAGCATGTCGGATCGTCAGCAGGCGGTTATCCCGACCAGTTCGCCTAGCGTAAACCTGCCGCAGCTGCCTGCTGTGACCCCGGATGAAGCTCGTACGTCGACTCCGAGACGGCTTGCTGGCTTCAGGAGAGTACGCGGCAACCGCGCTCTACGGACTCCTCCACCCGGCTTGGCGGCGATCCGGTGCTACTGAGCACGAAGAGCGATCATCCTTGGCCGGAGATGAGCTGGTCAGCAACCCAAACTGGGAAGCGACTCGGGCCATTACGATCGCCGCCGCGCCGGAAACAATCTGGCCATGGATCGCTCAGATGGGCTACGGCCGGGGTGGTTATTACGGTGATTTTCCTTGGTGGCGAGACCCAGAGGGCCATCGTGGTCGGAATGCCAGCGCCAACGCGATCTTGAACAACTTCCAGAGCCTCAAGGCCGGAGATGTGCTGCTCGACGGCCCGGGATGTAACGAACGAATAGGCGCCTGGCGAGTCGCGGCTCTCGAGCCCAACCAATCCCTCGTTCTGTATTCGTCTCGGACACCCTTGAGTGGGCAGGAGGTTGCGTACCTGCACAGGCGGCCGAGGGTCTACTTCGACTGCAGCTGGGCGTTCATCCTTGACCCTAGGGGTCCTGGCTGCACTCGGCTGCTGGTTCGCTCCAGGGCGCGCACCGTACCGTCCTGGATCATTCACGCCATGACCGTGCTGCGATTGGGCGACACGGTGATGCAGCGAGCAATGCTGCAAGGTATTAAACGGCGAGCCGAGGCTGCTGGATCCCGGGATCCAACATCAGCGCGGTAGGGCTTGGCAACTCTTTAGATCCGCTGGGCAGCCGACAGATCGCTGAACCGATGGGCGGACGGTCACTCCTGACAAGCTGTCCTCCCCGCTGCTTCACCCGCTCGATCTCAGCCGCGCGAAGCGGCCCGTAGGCGTCATACACAACAAACGCTTGCGGATCGCACATGAGCTGGTAGTCGTGCTAGCTCGCCAGCGCCAGGCAGGCGCTCGCGGCGCGTGGTATGGGCCTGATCTTGGACTTCGTCCCCAACACGTGGCTCCTGATCATCCATGGACCTCGAGCAAGCCAGAGCTGTCAGTACGCCGCCGAGCTCGCCAAGATCATCGTCCAGGGGACCTCGTGACGCAGACGCTGCTGCGCCGAGACGAGCACGCCTTCCGTCTTCCACGCCTCGACAGTGGTGGTGCGGAGACTCCCAGCAGCTGTGCGGCGACTGCGACCGACACGCTCGGCAGCTCTCGGCGCCGGTGCTCCAGCAGCTCCCTGGCGGCCCCTCGGACATCCCTGCATCAAGGGTCCCCTCCGCCATCCGGTGCAGGAGTCAACGCGGCAAGGACCCTGCACAGCGTGCTCGAACTCGCTTGTGACAGACACGCCCACCACCTCGCCCTCTAAACAGAATGACGGCAGATTTGTTCAGAGTGGTCACTCCGACCGTCGAAACCGCACGTCACAGACGTGGGATGGCCGACCCGCGCCCTCAACGCTGCCGCGATCGTGGCACCGATGAGCGCCCGGCCGC
>DATEWO010000160.1:0-4056 GCA_035257925.1 Propionibacteriaceae bacterium
GTGGCCACCCGGACAAAGCCTGTCTCAGCCTTTCGAGGGAATCACGGGTTGTTAGACCGCGAGCCATGCCGACGTCCCTGGGTTAGCCTCTTGGCGGCCGTGGCGCCGGGCCAGCACCGCGGCGGTGAGGACGATAGCCAAGCCGAGTCCGGCCGCCGTGGTGAGCGCCGGGTATCCCTCCTGGACCGTGCTGACGATCACCCCGGTCAGCGCCCAGGCAACCGTGCCCACGTACCACAGCAGGCCGCGGGTAAACCAGGTGATGGCGACGGCCGTTCCGACTGCTCCCGCTAGGATCGCTGCTTGGCCAAGTATGGCGGCGGGGGTCGTGATTGGGGCACCGCTACCGATCAGAGCGGTGGTCAGGTTGAGCCAGACTGCCACGCTGCTCCAACCGGTGTACAGGCCGAGGGTGCCCCACAGCAGCAGCCGGGCGAGCGGGCTCCAGGCCCGGATCGCATCGCGCCGGTCATTCGCGTAGATCAGCGCGCGGAGCAGGGCGGCTAGCATGATCAAGAAGATCACCAGAGTCGTCCAGATGGGCTCCAGTTCGGCGGCGACGAGCCAGACGGAGAACCCGACACAAGTGACCAGGAGCGGCAAGGTCAGCCGGGCGCGAAGCTCGGCGTCAGGGCGCCGGTCGGAGTCGGCCCAGATCGCGTAGCCAATGCTCAACGCGATGATCACGCTCCAGATGGTGAAGGTCCACCCGGGCGGCACGATCGGCGGCTCGCCCCCCCGGTCAGCGGTGGTGAAGGCCCCGCCGAACGTCGAGACCAGGATCGAGCTCATCGCCTGGCCAATGGCCGCCACCACCAACAACCGGCGCCACAACCTCGCACGGGTCTGCACGTCATACGCCGGAAGACTCGCTGCGCTCATGCCCTATCTTCTGTTTCCGCCTGGCCGGCGGATGCGCTCGGATGTGCTTCTTTCAGTGTCCTTCGAGCTGACCCGCTGCGCCGATCTGCTAGGTGCCGACCGAGCCCACGAGACCTGAGACGCTGTCCTGGGCATGGCATTGAAGCGTTCGGTCGGGCACCTGGTGGTGTCTGGCTCTCCAATCTGGTTCTCTCCTTCGGTGTCAGGCTGTGGCGGCGATGCTGGCGACCCCGATGCCCAGCACGGCGAGTGCGATGGCCGCTGGCACACTTCGTGGGCTGGTGCCGGTGGTAAGCCGGCGGAAGAGGCCTTGGAGGCGCGGCTGTATGCGTTCGTGCAGCACCCGCCCGGCTAGCAGCAGGACCAGGCAGGGCAGGCAGTAGATAACGGCATATCCGGCTACGACGGCTAAACCGGTGATGGTGTCGACCTCGGCGTTAATCAGGCGCTCGATGGCGATGAAGTAGGGAAACGCGTTCGGCAGGTCTGCTCCGGTCATCATGACACCGAGAGGCAGTGCTGTCGCTGGTGAGAACCACACCGGCAGACTGATGGGCTGGCGTGGCCGTGGCCGGAGTCGGCGGGCAGCGGAGACGAACAGCGCTACCGCCGCCAATCCGAAGGCTAAGCGACGCAACCACCCAATACCGTCGCTGACCACCTCGGCGGCTGCACCAGCCGAGACGAACAGAACCGCCCCGAGGGTGAAGACGGTCAAAGCGGCGCCGGTGACGAAGGCCATGGCCGACAAGATGGGCCGCCGGGGCCCGGTCAGCAGGATCATGGTGATGGCCACGATCGTGGCTGGGTTCAGCGAGTCGAGTAGCGCGAGGCCACCAACGCCGGCGATCAAGACCCAGGTCATACGGGTTTTGGTACGAGATGGTCAATCAAGGCGGCCACCCGCTCCGGTGCCGGCGGCGTGCCGCTGACAGCGTTGAGCAACAAGCCGTCACCGACCAGTCGAACGACCAAGGCCTGATTGGCATCGCCTAGCTCGGCGGCTAGCAGGTCGTCCCAGTGGGCCACGCGGACAGCGACGACCTCAGGCAGGGTGCTGCTTCCGGAGCTGAGCGCTTTGAGCACGATATCCATGGCTCGGTACACCTCAATCAACTCTGTGTCCGGCAGGGCCAGCTCCAGCCACGTGCGTGCAGCGCTGCCGCGATCAGCGGCCGCGATCATGGCGACGTCCACGCGATCCAGTTCCCGACCGACTACGGCCTCCAACAGCGCCGCGCGGCTCGGGAAGTGATGTATCAAGCCGCCCTTGGAGACCCCAGCCTCGGCTGCCACAGCATCCAATGACGGAAGGACATGTCGCTGGCTGACCAGCCGGCACACGGCGTCAAGAATCACCTCACGAGTCGACATGCAGATCATTGTACGCGACAGACCGACCGGTCGGTTTGTCGACGCTTGTCATGTGATCCCAGCGCGTCTTAAAACTCGTATCCCTGAGATGTGATCGAACCCCACCTTGTCGAGCTGCTGACGATCAGCGCAAAGGATCAGCCCCCCGACTCTGGATTGGGTAAGACCTGCTGCGGCGGGACGCTAGCGACAGCGCGTCCGCTAATCGGTTCAGCTATGAGGTTCCGTACGCGTTGGCGGACTCGTCTTCGGGGATGCAGGATTAGAGCTCGCAAACTTATCGACCAAGAAGGGACCGAGATCGTGCGAAAACTGCTGGGACTGGCACTAGTCGGGGGAATCGTCGTTGGGGTTAAGAAGTACCTCGACAACAACCCCGAAGCCAAACGCCAGGTGAAAGAGCAAGCGAATAAGGTGATGGGACAGGCCAAGCACCTCGCCGAAGGAGCTGGCGACAAGGCCAAGGCGCGGACGTCCCAAGCTCAGGACCAGGTGGATTCGTTTACTGGCGCTGCCACCCCCGGCTCGACAAGCTCGACGTCGTCGGCAACCACGCCGATCGACCCCGCTACGGGAGCCCCGACGACGTTGTAGCCGGGGCGCAGACGGTCCGCAGTCATCGGTCAGGTCGTTCACCAGGCCGATCTCGTCCACTGGATGACGTCGACTTCCGGTTAGTCGTCGTCTGATCTCCGGTCCAATGACATCGGCTCCTCACGCTCCTCCCTCGTGTCGGACTAGATCCCGCCGGTGTCAGTCCGTCGCATCCCTCGGCCACGGCGGGCGGGGCATCCGGTACTGCTACAAGAGCCGCCGCGCAGCGCTATAGACCCCTGCGCACGGCTCGGATACTCTGACGCGCATCGCGGGAAGGGGGCCTGATGGTGCACGCGCCCCGTGTGGGTCCGATCGCCTTCGCCCGCGGGGTTCGAAGCAGGGGGTTCCTGGACTTCGCCGGCGATCTTTGGCGCGAGCACGGCGACGTCTTCGAAGCGCACGTCGGCCGGCGTCGGCTCGTGTTCGTGATGCATCCCGACGCTGTCGAGCAGGTCGCGGTCTCGGGCCGCCAGCGCTACGACAAGAAGGGCAGCTACGACGTCGTCCGGAAGTATCTGATCGGCCAAGGTCTGGTCGGCAGCACCGGTGATCTGTGGCGCCGCCAGCGGAAGCTGATGGCGCCCTTCTTCACTCCGAGGGGTGTCGCGACCTACGCGGACCTGGTGATCCGCGACTCGTTGCGACTCGCCGTGCGCTGGGAGGACTTGGCCGACGAAGGGCGGGAGGTCGACCTATCGGAAGAGATGATGCTGATCACTGCCTCGATCATCCTCAAGGCCATGTTCAGTTCGGAGACGCCTGAGTCGATCAGCCAAATGAAGAGCGCCGTCGAGACGATGATCACATACGTCGACACCCAGATGGTTCCCGTCCGCGTGCCGACGTGGGTGCCCAGCAGGCGCAACCACCGCTATTTCGAAGCCCGTGATCTCGTCCATGGTTCGATCACCGCACTGATCGCCGAGCGTCGAGCGATCCACGAGACGGACTGGCCGAACGACCTGCTGTCACGCCTCATAGAGGCGCGCGACCCCGATACAGGCGAGGCGATGACCGAAACCCTGCTGCGGGATGAATCGATCACCATGTTCTTCGCCGGCCATGAGACGACCGCGCGAACCATGGCGGCGGCCTGGTACGCACTCGGGACGCACCCCGAAGTCGCTGCGCGGCTGCACGAGGAGCTCGACTCCGTCCTCGGAGACCATGTACCAACTCTGGAGGAACTGCATCACCTCCCCT
>DATEWO010000161.1:0-3401 GCA_035257925.1 Propionibacteriaceae bacterium
CCGACCACCCCAGGACCTAGGGGCGTCCGATGAGCCCCACGTCGGCAAACAGCACGTGGTTTTCCCGGGTCCTTCTCAAACAGTTCTGGTTTCGCGGTGATGCACGCGGCGTATCCGAACGTCATCCAGCTCCAGAGTGAATGGTGGCAAGAACGGTTCGCGGCGCTCGAGCCGCAACTGCACGGCGAGATCACCGTCTTGACCGCCGGAGGTGTCGCGCTCGTCCAGAACCGCTGGCTGCTCGAAGGCACGCAGCCCGACGGCAGCCGTCGCCTCAGTATCGACACAGTCGAGCTGTACGAGCGCAACATGATCGACGAGGTAGCACTCAGGCTCGTGCACGGGGAGCTACCAGTAGGTAGTTGACAAGCGGGAAGCCTGACCGAGCCCGCATGGCTGGTGGGTGGGGGACAGTCCACGTGAACCTGCGAGAGGCGAGGCGGTAATCCTGGATCTCGCTGACCTTTCGGCGGTGCGCGATACAGCAGCCTGGATGCCCGACGTCAACGCGGTGGCATGCAACACGGGGATTCAGATCATCGCGGGAATGACCAGAACCAAGGACGGTCTGGAGGAACGTTTGCTGTGAACCACCTGGCCCACCTGGCGCTTGTCGACGTGCTGTTGGGGCGGCTGCCACGACCCCGCCGAGTAGTCTTCATCAGCTCGGCTACGCACGACCCGGAACAATGGACTGGCACGCCCGCTCCTGTGGAGGATTCGGTCTTCTCACTTGCAAGACGGGATCCGGACGCTGAATTGGCCCGGACGGCTGGTATGCGCCGCTACGCCACGACAAAGCTTCTCGCGGTCGCGACGAGTGCAGCGCTTGCTCGCGAGTACCCCGACGTACACGTGACTGCGTTCGATCCAGGCTTGTTGCCGGGCACGCGGCTTGCGCGCCAGCACCCTGCCGTCGTGCGAGCTTGTGGGGTACGGCTTTCACGGCGTTGCGCTTCCTGCCCTTCGCGTCCTCGCCGGTCGTGTCTGGCGCCGTTCTGGCCGCGTTGCTTTGTGATGATCCAGTGCCCGCACGGTCTGGGGCTTACCTGGACTACCGCCTCAGGGAGGTAATCCCGTCGCAGCGCGCCAGAGACGTCTCGTATCAGGACGGCCTGCTCCATGACAGCCTTCTTCTTCAAGCGGTCTGACCCGCTGCACACAGGCCAATGTGGGTTCATTGCGGCACGCGCGGTATGTGCATCGTCGTCACAGAGGTATTTGCTGTCATCGAATAGATCGTTCCAACAACTGGATTCCGGGCGGCGACGATCTTCGGCGAGCAACGGGGAAGCTCCAGTTAGTGGGAGGCTTGAAAACCCGGAACTAACTGGAGTCTGCTCTCTCACACGGACCTGCAGTGTTGACGAGGCTCAAGAACCGGCTGGTACCAAAGGACGCTGCGAGCCCAACCGGAATTCAGGTCTGGTGGCCAAGGCGTGGCAGCTTGGAAGAGAGCATGTCCCGAACGCGACTTCGAGGAGTTCCTTATGAGTGAATCGCCCGGCCACTGCGACGTCGCCGTCGTGGGCGCCGGCCTGGCCGGCCTCACGGCCGCCGACCGGCTTGCCCGAGCGGACCTGGATGTTGTCGTTCTCGAGGCGTCCGACGGCGTCGGCGGCCGGGTGCGGACAGACCGGGTCGACGGCTTCCTGCTCGACCGCGGTTTCCAGGTGCTGAACACCGCCTACCCGGCCGCGCGCCGGATTCTCGACCTCGACGCGCTGGAGTTGTGTGAGTTCGACCGCGCGGCGCTGCTATACGTGGACGACCGCCGGGTGCGGATCGGCGATCCGCGCCGGGAACTCCTGGCGCTACCCCGTGCGATCACCGCTCCGATTGGCGGGCTCCGGAGCAAGGCCGCGCTCGCGGCGTACGCCGGGGCGACCGCGGGCCTGCCCGCGACGCGGGTAAAGGGCCAGTCGGATCTGCCGGCGACCGAGCACTGGGCCCGCCGCGGTATGACTGGTCCGGTGGTCGACAGGTTGCTGCGGCCGTTCTTCAGCGGAGTCGTGCTTGAGGAAGAGCTGACCACATCATCTCGCTTCGTGGATCTGATGCTGCGGATGTTCGTGCGCGGCTCGTCGGTGGTGCCGGGCAGCGGCATGCAGCAACTCGCCGAGCAGATCGCCGCACGGCTTCCGGCCGGCAGCATCCACATCAACCTCCCGGTCCGAAAGGCCGATGCGCGCCGGGTCAGCACGGACGCCGGCACCGTCGAATCCCGCGCGGTGGTCGTGGCGACCGATGCGGACAGCGCCGACGAGCTGCTCGGTGGTGCGTTGGGGCGCAACGAGTGGAAGGGCGTAACGACCATCTACCACGCCGCACCGGAGGCACCGCTGGCCACGCCCACGTTGCTGCTGGATACCGACGACGGTCCCATCAACAACACGGTGGTGGTCACGGCGGCGGCCCCGTCGTACGCCACGGACACCCGGGCGCTCGTCGCGACCTCGTTGGTGCACGGTCGGCAGGCGTCGTTCGACGAGAACGCGGTGCGCGAGCGGCTGGCCGTCCTTTACGACACCGCGACCGACGAGTGGGAGCACGTCGCAACGTATGACATCCCCAGGGGCCTGCCTGCGATGCCGGCACCGCACGATTTCCGCAAACCGGTCCGGCACGGCGACCTCTATATCTGCGGCGACTATCGCGACACGAGCTCAATCCAGGGCGCGTTGGTATCGGGTGAGCGTGCGGCTGCGGCCGTGCTCGCCGACCTCGGCGTGCGGCGCCGCCGCTGACAGTACGGCGCCCCACGAAGACGCCCGAAACAAGACTTCGGGGCAGGGCTCGGCATCCGATCGCTCGACTTTTGGCGAACTATTTATATGAAGTGGTTGTTGGCGGGCGCTTCGGGCTTTCTGGGCACCGCGATCAGAGTGCGGCTCGCTAGCGAGGGTCACGAAGTGGTCCGTTTGGTACGCCGGAAGCCCGCGACGTCGACCGAGTTCGGTTGGGACCCTTGTGCAGGTGAGCTGGACCCGTCGTGCTTCGAAGGTGTCGATGTCGTAGTCAATCTTGGCGGGGTGCCCGTCGCGCCCCGACCGTGGACCAAGTCGCGTCGCGAGCAGATTCTCGCCTCCCGGGTCAACACTACGAGCACGATTTCTCGAGGTCTCGCGGCGCATGGAGCGGGCCGCAACGTCACCCTCATCCAAGCAAGCGGCGTTGCCCGCTACGGCACGACGGCCGGCGCTGAGCCGCACACCGAAGATTCTCCTGCTGCTGCAGATTACCTGGCCCAGCTGACGACCAAGTGGGAGGCGGCAACGCAGGTTGCAGCCGACGCCGGCGTACGCGTCGTGATCATCCGCACCAGCCCGGTCATGGACTCCAGTGGCGGACCATTTCGGTTGATGAGGCTCGCCTGGTCGTGCGGACTTGGCGCCACGATC
>DATEWO010000162.1:0-23268 GCA_035257925.1 Propionibacteriaceae bacterium
GCCGCAGTCGAGTGAGGGCCTGCCGGCCCTGCTCGGCTATCCCGGACGCTTCGCCGAACTCACGTTCAATACCGTGCTCGGCGCGCTGCTGTTGATCACTGCACCCTTTGTGCTGCGTGGCCTCGTCCGGTTGCATGGTGCGCTGGCGTACGCGCTGCTGGTCGACGAGACACCGGCACTGCGTCAGCAGGTGAGCGAGCTGACTCACAGCCGAACGGCCGCTGGCGAGGCGGAAGTGCACACCTTGCGACGGCTCGAGCGCGATCTGCACGACGGTCCGCAGCAGCGCCTGGTCAGGCTCGGGATGGATCTGTCGGCCGCTCAGCGTCGACTGGACGACGACCCGGTACAGGCGCGCGCCCTGCTCGACGAGGCTTTGCAACAGTCCCAGGACGCGCTCGCCGAGATCCGTACTCTCTCCCGCGGCATCGCTCCGCCGATTCTGGCCGAACAGGGACTGCGGGCGGCGATCACCGCGCTGGCTGCGCGGGGCACCGTCCCGACTTCAGTCGAGGTTGATGATGTGCAACTGTCGGACGCTGCGCAGAACGCGGCCTACTTCGTGGTCGCCGAAGCTCTGGCGAATGTGGAGAAGCACAGTCGGGCGCGCCAAGCTTCAGTGGAGCTGCGTCGCGTCGGCGCCTTGGCGGTGATCAACATCACCGACGATGGAGTGGGCGGCGCGTCCCTTGCCAAGGGTCATGGTTTGGCCGGTCTCGCCGACCGGCTTGCGGGCGTAGACGGGACTCTGACGGTCTCCTCCCCGGCCGGTGGTCCTACGCAGCTGACCGCGACGATTCCTCAGCAGTCCTCGACCTAGATCTCAATGGCGCCGGCACCAGGTGTGACAGCCTGGTGCCTGTGCGAGTGGTGGTGGCCGATGACTCCGTGCTGCTTCGTGAGGGCTTGGTCCGGCTGCTGACCGAGGTCAACTGCGAGGTCGTGGCTGCGGTCGAGGATGCTCCCGCCTTCCTGCGGGCTGTTGCCGAGCAGCGGCCTGACGTTGCAATCGTGGATGTGCGGATGCCACCGAGCATGACCGATGACGGACTTCGGGCGGCGGTCGAGGCCCGTGCTTCCCAGCCCGACTTGGGGATCTTGATGCTGTCGGCCTACGTCGAGCTTTCCTACGCCGACATACTCCTTTCCGATGGCCGAGGTCGGGTCGGTTATCTGCTGAAGGACAGAGTCACCTCTCTCGATACTCTTCTCGACGCCCTGAAGACAATCACTGCAGGCGGCACGGTACTCGACCCAGAGGTTGTCGCGCAGCTCCTCGTCGCACGGCGGGCCGACCCCCTTGCCGCACTGAGCGCGCGGGAGAAGGAGGTGCTCGCACTGATGGCCGAGGGTCGCAGCAATGCCGCCATCGCGGAACGTCTGGTGATCACCGGCGGTGCGGTCGAGAAGCACATCTCCAACATCTTCGCCAAGATCAACTTGCCAGACGTCGGCACCGACAACCGCCGAGTACTGGCGGTACTCGCCTGGCTCCGAGCGCGCTGACTCAGGTCAAACTCTCAAAAATCTGACGCTGGTTGCTGCGACACGCCGCAGGTCGTGCGCGGCGAGGCAACCAGTGTCAGTTTCTGAGGGCTCGTCTACTGTTTCTGGCATGGCGACGGAGCGGATCGAGCTGGAGGTCGGGGATCGGGTCGTCAAGATCAGCAATCCCGACCGGGTCTACTTCTCCGCGCGTGGGGAGACCAAGCTTGATCTTGCTCGGTACTACCTCTCGGTCGCCGACGGCATTGTCAACGCCCTGTACCACAGGCCCTGCATGCTGCACCGCTTTCCCGATGGAGTTGACGGTGAGAAGGTGCATCAGAAGCGGCTACCACATGGGGCACCGCCGTGGATCGAAACCGTCCGGGTGCACTTCCCGCGCTTCAACCGAGAGGCCGACGAGCTCTGCGTCACTCATCCGGCCGATGTCATCTGGGCGGTGCAGATGTCGACGGTGGAGTTCCATCCGTGGAACTCCCGTCGAGAAGATGTCGAGTCTCCCGACGAGTGGCGGATCGATCTGGATCCCATGCCAGCGGCCAACTACGCCGATGTACGACGGGTCTCAGTGATCGTGCAGGAGCTGCTGGCGGAGCTCGGCGCGGTGGGGTACCCGAAGACGTCTGGCGGCAAAGGATTACACGTGTACGTGCGAATTGTTCCTGATCATGGACACCCGGACGTACGCCGTGCGGCCTGGGCATTTGCCCGTGAGGTTGAGCGCCGCGCCGGCGACCTGGTGGACCTGACCTGGTGGCGCAAGGACCGGGATCCTGGATCGGTCTTCGTCGACTACAACCAGAACGCGCGTGATCACACGATCGCCAGCGCCTACTCCGTACGCGGCACCCCCGAAGGTGTTGTCTCGGCGCCGCTGCACTGGGACGAGATCGCGGATGCCGATCCGAAAGACTTCACCATTGCCACCATGCCCGCCCGGTTCGCCGAGCTGGGAGACCTGCACGCCGATATCGACGACCACCCCTATCGACTCGACCAGCTGTTGGAGTGGGCCGACCGGGACGAGCGCGACCATAAGGTCGCGCCTCCCGAGACTGAATAGCTCCGGCTGCCGCAAACGGGGCGCTAGGCGAGGCTCTTGGTCTTCAGCCACTCCCCGGCAACCTGAGCAGGATCCTGGCGGTCGGTGTCAACCTTCTTGTCCAGCTCCATCAGTTCCTCGGTGGTCAATGCCGCCTGAACTGCCTCGAGTGCTGCCACGGCAGTTTGGTTCTCAGCCACGTCGGAGCGAACTAGCGGAACAACGTTCTGCGGCAAGATCATCGACTGCGGATCTTCGAGCTGGACGTAGCCCTTCTCGGCGATCACGGCGTCGGTGGTGAAGAAGGTCGCTACCTGAATCTTGTTGTTATCCAGGTCACTGATCTTCGGCGGATACTTGGGATACGGGACGAAAGCCTTGAACTTGGCGCCGTAGATCTTTTCCAGCCCAGGGGGACCATAGGCCCGCTCCTCAAGCTCCGGCGGGCCTCCCAGAGTTGAGGTGCTGGCGATCTTCTTCAGGTCCTCAAGCGAGGTGATGCCATTCTGCGCAGAGAACTCCTTGGTAACGACGTAAACGTCCTGATCGACCGCGGCGGAACTCTTCAGGAGCTTGAGGTCGCTTGGCAGTGCGGCCGGCAGAGCCTTTTCCACCTCCGCTGCCGTGGTAGCGGTGGCGTTCGCGTCGAAGTAGAGCAGCAGATTCCCGGTGTACTCCGGAACCGCTGAGATCGACTGATCTTGGAGCGCCTTGATATAGATTTCCCGCGATCCGATCCCAAGCTTGGTTGATGACTCGACACCTTTTGCTTTCAAGGCTTGCGAGTAGATTTCAGCAAGGATCTTGGACTCGGTGAAGTCGGCTGAGCCGACAACAACAGGGGCACTGGCAGCGGCAGATTCCGAAGGCTGCGGTGCACTCGCCTCACCTAACGGGTTCGTACTGCCACCGCAGGCGGCGAGGAGCAGGGCGGCGAGCCCCAAGCTGACGCCAACAAGGAATTGTTTGATCTTCATATGTGACTTTCTCCGTCTCAGTGTTCGGCAGGACTCGACTAGGCAGCGAGATCGAGCGCGGATTGCTGCCGCGCCGCTGATCTCTTGCTCGCAGGGTGGGCATGCCGACCGGCGAGCCAGCCAAGCGCACCAAGCAACACATCCAGGACAATAGCCAGCAAGGCAACGAGAAAGGCCCCGGCGAACATTTCAGAATAGTTACGGGTGGCGTTTCCTGAGATGAGCAGCCGTCCAAGGCCCCCGCCGGAACTGTAGGCAGCGACCGTTGCCGTCGCCACGACCTGCAAGGTTGCACTTCGCAGTCCGGAGATCACCAGGGGAAGGGCGAGCGGCCACTCCACTTTGCCCACGATTTGGCGGGCGGACATGCCCATAGCGCGGGCTGCGTGAACGGCACCGTGATCCGCGCCGCGGATACCCGCCGCGGTCGCAGTAAGGATCGGTGGCAGCGCTAGCACGGCAAGCACGCCGATAATCGGCCCAACGCCGGTGCCCAGAAGGAGCACAACCAAGACCAAGAGACCCAGGGACGGAATGGCCCGAGCAGCATTGCTGAGGCCGATCACCAGGAACGAGCCGCGATTGGTGTGACCGATCACGATGCCGAGCGGAATGCCCACGGCCGCCGCTATGCCAACCGCCGCCACGGTGTAGGCGATGTGCTGAAGCAGCAGATACCAGATTCCTCCTGGGCCCTGCCAGTTGGCGGGATCGGTCAGATACGCGAACAAGTTCATGCCAACGCCCGCTTTCTGGACCAGGGCAGCGTGCCACGCTGGATCAGCAGGATGAGTGCATCAGCGATCAGTGCTAGTGCCACCGTCAGCACCAAACCGACGATGATCGGGGTGTAGAAGTTGCTGCCGAAGCCGAGGTCGAAGAGCTTGCCAAGGGCTCCGCTCCCGATGAGTACCGCAACACTCACCAGAGCGATATTCGACACCGTGACAACGCGGAGACCAGCGAAGATCACCGGCATGGCCAGCGGCATCTCAACCCGGAACAGACGGCGCAGCCAGCCATAGCCAACGGCCGAAGCCGACTGCTTCACCGGTGCTGGTACCGAGCGCAGTCCATCCACGACGCTACGGACCAGCAGCGCAATCGAGTAGATCGCCAAAGCCGCGATGATATTGATCGGATTGAGAATCTGCGTGCCGAGCATCAATGGCATCAGCACGAAGAGGGCCAGCGACGGAACCGAATAGATGACGCCGAGGAAGGCGAGCAGGAGATTGGCAACTCGTCGCGTCTTGGAAACCAGATAGCCAAGCGGCAGCGAGATCACGAAGGCGATGACGACTGGCACGAGGGAGAGAATGACGTGCTCGACCAGCAAGCTGCCGATCATCGACAGATTGCGTTCGATCCAGGCCCAGTCCAGATTCACTGCAGTACGCTCGAGCCGCGGCGATGCGTGGCCTCGCCATTGGCTTTACGGCCCTCATCCTCTTCGTCAGATATGCGGTGTTCGGAGATCGGTGGCTCCTCGTCGTGCGCCGACGCGACGCCACCACCCTCTGCATAATCCATGCCGTCGAAGCTGGGAATGCCCTCGCTGCGCTGAGCATCCCCCTCGGGAGGAGCAGGAACGTCTGCTTGCTGGTCCCCAAGCCCGGTCTCACTGCTGTGGGTGGGGCTCACTGGCTCCGGCTCAGCAAGCTGGTCGTACAACTGGTCTGATGCATATGCCTGGTCTGATTCCGCCGGCTGGTCCTGCACCTCACCCGATTCGTACTCCTCCTCCGGTGCCGCGGTCGGCTCGTGCACCTCGTCGGATTCGTACTCCTCCTCGAGTTCGCCCACCGGCTCGTAGCCAGCCTCGGTGTCGACCAATGACTCGTACGCGTGTGCCGCCTCGGCTTCGCGGATCGAGATCGACTCGGCAATCGATACGCGCACGTCTCTGACCTTGTCGAGGATGTCGTCGGCACTGACGACACCTGCGTAGCGGTGCGTGTCACCCGTCACGGCGACCGCCAGACCGTAGGGCGAGGTCAATGCGGAGTCCAAAGCAGTTCGCAGCGTGTCTATCTCCGGACTGAAGGTTGAGCCGAGTGCGAAGACCTGACCCGGGCGGTCCGGATCTGCCCAGCCGACCGGGCGCGCATCGCCGTCGACGACCAGAATTGGCGCCGCGCCGGTGGCAGTCTCCACGTCGCGGACCACCTTGACTAGATCCAACTTGAGCTCACTTGCCGGCTGGAAGGAGAGCGAACGAAATCCTCGGTCGCGACCGACAAAACCCTCCACGAAGGCGTCTGCGGGCTCATCCAACAGGTGCTGTGGGGTGCCGACCTGGGCGAGATGCCCACCGACCCGCATGATGGCAACCTGATCACCCAGCTTGATGGCCTCGTCAATGTCGTGAGTGATCAAGATGATCGTCTTGCTTAGCTCACGCTGCAGGCCGAGGAAGAACTCATGCAGCTCGCTGCGAACAACCGGGTCCACCGCTGAAAACGGCTCATCCATGAGCAGAACCAGCGGATCAGCCGCCAGGGCCCGTGCCACGCCGACCCGCTGTTGCTGCCCGCCGGACAGCTGAGGGGGATAGCGGTGCGCCAGCTTTCGCTCCAAACCGACGCTGTTCAGCAACTCCAACGAACGCTTCTCGATCTTCGCCTTCGGCCAATGGAGGAGCGAAGGCACCGTCCCGATGTTGTCCAGCACCGTGCGGTGAGGGAACAGCCCTCCGCTTTGAATGACGTATCCCATCTGGCGGCGCAGGGTGGTCTTGCGCTTGGTCCGAAGCGGAGTGCCGTCCCAGGTGATTCGACCCGTGGTGGGCTCCAGCATTCGGTTGACCATGCGAAGCGTCGTCGTCTTGCCACATCCGGAGGGCCCGACGATCACGGTGATCTTTCCGGAAGGCACGGTGAGATTGAGGTCGACAACCGCCGCCGTGCCATCCCGGAACGTTTTGCCGACTGATTCGAACTCGATCACGCCAACCCCACAGGTCTCGTGCAACAGCCTTCGACGGCCGGCGCCCTTGACGACCGATCGCTGAACCGCCGCGTACGGAGGACAAAGAAGACCCTAGTCGCCAGTTCTGACAATTTGGGTACGCGGCGCGGCGTGCCCCCGCGCCGCGAGGAATGGGCGATCGCTCAGCCGGACGGCTCGACCAGGTAGACCCGGCGCCCTTCCGACAGTCCCTTCAGCTCGCGCAGGCCGCGATCGGTGAAGCCGATCGCCGAGCCCGCCAGGAGCTCTCGGGTCGCCCATGAGGCGTAGACCTGGCCCGGCTCAGCCAGGTCTGCGATCCGTGCCGCGATGTGCATCGCCGCGCCGCGGACGTTGCCGCCCTCAAGTTCGATCTCGCCGGTGTGGACCGCGGCCCGGACCTCGAGGCCGATGCCGGACGCCGCCTGTCCGATCTCCAAAGCGGCATGGATGGCCCGTTCAGCGCCGTCGAAGACGGCCACAAATCCGTCGCCGGTCGTGGTGACCTCGCGCCCCCGAAATCGGTCGAGCACAGCCCTCACCGCCTGGTCGTGCCGGGCCAGCAGATCACGCCACGGGCCGTCGCCGAGTTCGAGGGCACGGGCGGTGGAGTCCACGATGTCGGTTACCAGGAGCGTTGCCACCACTCGGTCGAAGCCACCGCCCTCCGTACGCGCGAACGCGGTACTCGGCTGCCAGTCGATCGTGATCCACGGCTCATCGCCAACGACCCAGGAGTCGTGGCCGGGCGGAACCTCATAGAACTGGCCGGCCTCGATCAGCAGCTCGGCACCCTCACGCATCCGGATCCGTGCGCTGCCGGAGACGCATAGGCCGATGTGGTGTGACTCGCACAGCTCGGTTTGCGCGATCGGCTTGATCGACTCGCTCCAGCGCCAGCCGGGCTGGAGGACCGAGCGGCCGATGCGGACATCGCCCATGTCGTACGTCTCGAGGTGGCCGTACGGGATCTCGCGGACATCGTCCGGCTCGCCGAAGGGCCGCCGCTGAAGCTTCACCATCGGCACCGCACCCTAGCGCCTTCGGCTCGGCCTACAACGCCCGACCAGGCCAGAGGCTCCGCTGCCGGCGGAGACTGGAGAGGAGATCCACTCTCAAAGTCCGGGAGCAGGTGATGAACCACTTGCGAACGCTAAGCAGTCGTTAACCTCCGCGGCCCGCTGCAAGCACCCCAGTAGGCTGAAAAACGCATCGCCTTCGAGGAGGAATCGCACGTGAAGGTCGCCGCGATCGTCGTGGCGTTGGCGGTCTCGGTCGTCGGTGTCGTGATCTTCATCCGCGCCGTGGCATCGATCGTCGGCGTCGTCAAGCTCGGCAAGCCAGCCCCCGGCCGAGGTGATCAACCGGGCCAGCGTTGGCGGAACCTGCTCGCCGAGACCCTCGGGCACACCCGGATGCTGCAGTGGACCAAGATCGGGGTGGCGCACTGGTTTGTGTTTATCGCATTCGGTGCCTTGATCTTCACGCTGATCACGGCGTACGGGCAGCTCTTCGATCCGCGTTTCGCGCTGCCGATCATCGGACACTGGCCGCCCTACCAGTGGGCCAGCGAGATCATCGCCTGGGCCGGACTGATCTCGATCAGCTTTCTGATCATGGTTCGGCTGCTGCTGCGCGGCCGTGGTCGAGAGTCCCGATTCTTCGGCTCACGATCATGGCAGGGGTATTACGTCGAACTGACGGTCCTCGGGATCGTCGTATGCGTCCTCGCGCTGCACGCGATGGAGTACCAGCTGCTCGGTTCGGAGACCTCCCGGCTGCACTACCCGCTGACCTGGTTCCTCCTCCCAACTGGCATTTCCGTTGCGGCGCTCGAGACCGGAATCGTGATCATCGCCGCGATCAAGATCGTCATTTCAATGGCGTGGTTCATTGTCATCGGACTCAACACCACGATGGGCGTGGCGTGGCATCGGTTCACCGTCTGGCCGAACGTCTGGTTCAAGCGCGAGTCGTCCGGAGAGCCAGCTCTCGGAGCATTGCAGCCGATCAGGATCGACGGCAAGCCAATCGACTTTGCAGCGATCGAGGACCTCGATGAGGACACCTCGCTGGGTGTCGGCAAGGTGGAGGACTTTACCTGGAAGGGATTGCTGGACTTCACCTCGTGCACTGAGTGCGGTCGCTGTCAGTCCCAGTGCCCGGCATGGCATACCGGCAAGCCCCTCTCACCCAAATTGGTGATCATGGACTTGCGGGACCACGCGTACGCGAAATCGCCCTATCTGCAAGCGGCGGAAGCGGCGCGTGCCTCGCTGCCGGAGGCGACTCGGAGCGAGGCAAACCGACCGCTGGTTGGCCCCATCGAGGTCCGCGATGGCGTGCCCGGCGTCATTGACCCTGACGTGCTCTGGTCGTGCACCACGTGCGGCGCCTGCGTCCAGCAGTGCCCGGTCGACATCGAACATGTTGATCACATCCTCGACATGCGGCGCTTCGAGGTCATGATGTCGGCGGAGTTCCCGACCGAGCTCAACGGGCTCTTCAAGGGTCTGGAGAGCAAGGGAAATCCTTGGAACATGAGCCCCCGAGGTCGCATGGATTGGGCCAAGGAGCTTCCGTTTCCTGTGCCGGTGGTAGGGGAGGACGTTGCAGACCTCAGCGAAGTGGAGTACCTGTTCTGGGTCGGCTGCGCCGGGGCGTACGAAGATCGCGCCAAGAAGACCACGCGTGCAGTAGCTGAGTTGCTGCATATTGCCGGCGTGCGCTACGCCGTGCTGGGAAACTCCGAGACCTGTACTGGTGACCCGGCCCGGCGCTCCGGCAATGAGTTCGTCTTCCAGCAGCTGGCTATGGAGAACGCAGAATCCTTGCAGGACGCGAAAGCGACCAAGATCGTCGTGACCTGTGCGCACTGCTTGAACGCTTTGAAGAACGAGTATCCGCAGCTTGGCGTCAACTGCGACGTGGTGCATCACACCCAACTGCTCAACCGCCTGGTACGCGACGGTCGGCTGACGCCGGTCGCGCCGCCCGAGGGTTCAGTTGCCGGCCGGAACATCACCTACCACGACGCGTGCTATCTGGGCCGGCACAACGAGATCTACGATCCGCCACGCGACCTGCTTGCTTCACTGCCTGGTGCCAGAGTCACCGAGATGCCTCGGAACCGGGAGAGATCCTTCTGCTGCGGGGCCGGCGGCGCACGCATGTGGATGGAGGAGAAGCTCGGCACCCGCATCAACGAGAACCGCACGGACGAGGCGCTGCGCACGCTCGCGACCAGCGGAAGCAACGGTCACGATGCAATTGCTACCGGATGCCCGTTCTGCCGGATCATGCTGACCGACGGGCTGACCGCGAAGCAGGCAGCCGGATCCGCACCGGAAACGACCGAAGTGCTCGATGTCGCGCAACTCCTTCTTGAGGCAGTCAAGCGGGATAGCTGATTGAGAATATGCGCGCTGGAGCGTGTCGAAGCGCACTAAGTGTTGCCCTTCGACAGGCTCAGGGGCGTCTGACCAGCGTGCTGGTTTGACGTCTCATGGTTCTTGATTTGACGTCACCTCGACGTCATAGTGGTGTCATGGATCTTTCACGGTACTTAGAATCAGTACGCACCGGCGTATCACACGCATCCGCCCTCGCCGACGAGCAGACACAACACATCGCTGAGCGTCTTGGCACCGCAATCGAGGCTTCCACTCGCCTCGCACTCATCGAGGCGTTGTCCGACGCCGCTGGCACCATCAGCGCCGAACTTGCACCGTCCTCGGTCGAGCTGCGCATGGTGGGCCCGGATCCGGAGTTCGTCATATCGGTCCAGAATGCGGAGGGCGAACCGACCTTGCTGCTGCCCGATTCTGAACCAGATGGCGACGCGACTGGAGAGTCGTCGACCGCGGAGGCTGAGGATGAGCCAATAGCCCGCGTCACATTGAGGCTCCCGCAGTCTGTCAAGGCTCGCGTCGATGAAATGGCTTCATCTGACGGGATCTCCACCAATGCATGGCTGATCCGCGCGGTCATGGATGCCTTGGCAGACCGTAGCGGTTTACGACCGGAGTTGCCGCAGCCGCCCGGTCCCCCAATGCCGCCTCCGCACCCCATGGTCATCCCGACTGACCCTTTCGGACCGCACATTGTCCATGGCCCGCATGGTCCGTTCGGGCCTGGCGACGTATTTCGTGAGCGCCCAAGAAAACGTGGGCGTGAGGACCGGCGCTCCGGGGGCAGCGTGCAGGGATGGGTGCGATGAGCACGGGAAACTCCGTCTTCGAGGGTGTACGGCACGTCGTCATCGACCATTTGGGGGGCGGATCGATCACCGTCGAGCCCGGCACTGAGCAAGATCATGTTGAGTTCTGGATTGACGCGGGCGAGGAGAGATTCCTCGAGCAGGTGCAGATCCGCCATGATCGAGAATGGCTGCGGATCAGCATCCCGCAGCAGCTCTTCCGACACACCAAGGCCCCAGTGCGGCTCGCCGTACCAGACGGGCTGGCATTTGTGATCAAGACTGGTTCGGCCGACATCTCGATCAGCGCCGACATCGGCCGCTCCAAGATCGCCAGTGGTTCTGGCGACATCACCATCGGCAATGCTGTCGATCTTGATTGCAATACCGGTTCGGGTGACATTTCGGTTGCCCGGGTCGAGGGCAGTGCCGCCCGGCTCAATTCAGGCTCGGGCAACATCTCTGTCAGCGAGGCCAATTGCCCGGTTGCCGCGAAGTCCGGCTCCGGGGCTGTCGTTGTCAAGTCGCTGCAAGGCGATCTGCAAGCCAACTCCGGCTCGGGCGACATCGGCATCGCCGCTACCAGCGGCGCAGTCGACCTGCGCTCGGCTTCGGGCTCCCTGACGGTCGGCGTGGCCAACAACCTGCCCGCCTGGCTCGACCTGAGCTCTGTGTCCGGTGACATCAGGATCGGCCTGGAGTCGACGGCTCAACCCGGACCTGGTGAACGGTACATCTCGGTCCGGGCCCGTACTGCCTCCGGCGACATCGCCATCCACCGCGCCTAGCTCCTCGACCGCACCCTGTTGTGAGCACCTGCTGGCTCGACTCATCCAGATAGGTATCCGTCCGCAAGAGCTGGCCGGACGTGAGCGTTCCACTCAGCGTGGGTTGTTGACGCTGTGCGGGGCGTGCCCGCCCAGTACGGCGCGAGGATCCCACGCAGCGTGGGATGTTGACTCCCCGCGACTCAGATCTGCGTACGGTGGAAGTTGAGGTGAGATTTGCTCGGCGTCGGGCCGCGCTGTCCTTGATAGTGGGAGCCGTACTGAGCCGACCCGTACGGATGCTCGGCCGCAGTGGTCAAGCGGAAAAAGCACAGCTGACCGATCTTCATACCCGGCCAGAGCTTGATCGGCAGTGTCGCGACATTGGACAGCTCTAAGGTGACGTGACCGGAGAAACCGGGATCGATGAAGCCTGCCGTGGCGTGTGTGAGCAGTCCGAGCCGGCCCAGCGATGACTTGCCTTCGACGCGCGCCGCGATGTCGTCTGGGAGCGTCACCACCTCATAGATGGAGCCCAGTGCAAACTCGCCGGGGTGCAGGATGAATGGCTCGTCGCCAACGGGCTCGACGGCCCGGGTCAGCTCGGACTGATCCGCCGAGGGATCGATATGCGGATACCGATGGTTCTCGAAGACGCGGAAGTACCGATCAAGGCGGACATCAATGCTCGACGGCTGCACCATGTCGACGGCGTACGGTTCGAGCCCGATGCGGCCAGCAACGACCTCAGCCTTGATGTCCCGGTCGGAGAGCAACATGGCGTGGACGATATCGCGACGAGCCGTTAGCTGCCGCGCGTGATCTCTAACCAGTGATCACCAATGGAAACGATCGCGCCATCGCCTACCCGGACCATCTCGCCGGCCCGGCACCGTGACGACATCCCGTTGGTCGTGGACACCGTTGATCCGTTGGTGGATCCGCGGTCAACGATGTAGATGCCGCCTGCGTCTACGCCCACCGCTAGATGAGACTTGGAGACGGTCCGCGTCTCGTCGGCGATCTTGATGAGCTGCGCGTCCTCCTCGCCCGCCTTCGGTTGTGGGTTGCGTCCGAGCAGCACGAGTCCCTCGACCGCGATTCGCCTTCCGTCGTCCAGCAAGATCGACCAATCCTGGACGTAGGGGGAGTGGGGTCCGCCAGCGGTCTGATCCGCAGAATCATCGCCTGATGCCGCAAACGCCGGCATGTCCTCATACACCGGCGATGCGCCGGCAGGAGAAGCTTGTGGCACCGGGGACATCGGTCCGGCCGGCTGCGGAGGTGAAGAGAGTTCATCGCCCGAGGGCTGTGAAGTGGGGGAGGACAAGTAAGGCGGCGGCGGTCCGTATGGCGCGCCCTGAGGCGGCGCCGCGTACGCATTGCCTCCGTAGGGCACCGCAGACCCGCTCGGCGGTACGGCCGCTGCGTAAGAAGCACCAGAACCCGCCGGCGCCATACCGGAACCTGGCGACACATAATTGCCAGCAGGCGCGTAACCCTCCCCAGGCGCATAGCTCGGCGGCGCCGCCGCACGTACCACGCTCGGCTGCGGCTGTGGAGTACTGCTGACCTGCACCGGGGGGCCCTGCTGCGCGCTGACGGCAGCCCGAGCAGGCTGCACCGGTGGTGCCAGCAAACGTTCCTTGATCATCACCGAGGTGACCGCGAGGTCATGCCAGCCCTGCTTGCGCGGATGCCGCAGCATCATGATCAACATAATCAATAGGCCGATCACGGTGATGCAGAGCGCCCAGAACACCACTGCTCGCAGAAAGACTCGGGAGAGGCCGATCGGCCGGCCGTCCAGAAAGCCGACTACCTGCAGCTTCATCGCTCGGAGACCTGGGCTCGCTGCCCGCACGGCGAGTGTGTACCAGACCAGGACAAGCCAGCCGATCGTGATGACCGCACCGATCACACCCAGTGTCAGACGGAGCGCACCCGTCGTGCTCGGCAGCAGGAAGACCAGCGCCAGGCTGACGATAACTGGTACCGAGAGGTTGATGAGATACGCCACGAAACGCTTGCCGAGCGGACCCACCTCCACCCCCGGAGGCAGGCCTGTCTCGCGATTCGGGCGTCCCTGCGCGGGCGTTTCCATGAACAGCTCCTCGTCTTTCGTAACTGTTTCGCAGGTGAACGCTACTGCGGAAAGTCAATCAATACAGACACTCCATCACCGAGCTCCATGACACTGCCCAATTGCACGGGGACCGGCTCGCCCGGGGCGAGCTGCTGGCGATCGACGGCTCCGGGACGTACCAGGACCGTTCCGTTCGTGGAGTTCAGGTCGGTAACGACAATCTGCCAGTCGTCCGGAGCCACCTCGAGGTGCGTCCGGCTGATGTCATGGTTCGGGCTCGGGACGGGCATCAGCCGGGGCGACCGGCTACTCGATCGATCGCCCGACGGCGCCCGGCCAATCAGAACAGGTCGATCCACATCGGCGGTGGAACCGTCGGAGGCGCGAAGCACAGCGAGGACCGGGCCGGCCACGAACTGCGGAACTTTACGTGCCACCGGGCTGCCACAAACCCGACACACGTTGGAGTTTGGTGGGTTGGCATGTCCGTTCTGACACAGCACGGCCAAGATGGCCGAGTCTTGGATGCTTTCGTCCGGTTCGGGTTCGGGGGTTGCTGCGGCGACCCGCTCGGAAGCATCGGATGCAGTGGGCGAGCCAGCGGAAGCCACTGGCTGCGGTGTCGTAGCGACTCCGGGCTGAGCCATTGACTCCGGCCCGTCGAACGGCGACGGCAGCAGCTGGGTGTCCGCACTCTGCAGAGCTGCAATCTCCTCTGCCGACAGTTCGGCAGTCTGCTCGGCCGGCGTAGCCGCTGTTACCAGCCCGACAGCTGGCTCGGACTGCGGTGCGCCCTCAACAGGCGCCGAAGCAACCACCTCTGGCGGCTCGGTGGCTAATCCAGAGGCCGCTGCCTCAGCCGGCACCGGCTCAGCCTGGGGAGAGTCGACCTGTGCCCGCTCCGACGCATCGAGGGTCACCGATGAAGCACGTACGGCTCCGACCACCAGCGGCAGGTCCAGCAGGGTGGCATCTCCGTCATATGGAGTGTCTACCCGGATATGGGACACGCCGGCCAGTCCGACCTCACTCCACGTCTGGATCCCCTCGCCGCTCGCTACCACCTTCCCGGTGGCGAGATCGAGGACCGAGATCTGCCCACGGATCAGCGAACGCATGCCATCTGCGGTCCAGAAAAACGCACCGAAGCTGGGCAGGGCATCGATCTTGAAGCTGGCCAACCTGTCAGCGAGATTGACAATCGAGCTGGAGGCGACGACCTCCTCCCACAAGGTGTTGATCAACGCAGCCCACTCATGAGTTGGCGGCTCGAGCAGTACTAAGGAGGTCGGCCCGGACAGCACCACCCAGTCCCCTGGGGTGTAGGTGGCACGCCACCGTGCCAGCACTGCGGCCATCGGTTCTCGTCCTCCTCCCAGAGGCGTCCCTGGTCCAGACTCCCGCGACATTCTCCCTTGAGGCGGGACTACGACAAAGCCAGGGTTCGCCTCAGAACGATTCCCCTGGTCAGAGCCAGGACGAAGGGTGCCGGTGAGCCGTATAGTTTAGGTTGTGCTCGCCGAATCTCACAGCTGGGTGATCGCGACGAGGCCTCGGGCTACGGCTCGGCGCACCACGATTGCCGATGTCGCCCGGGAAGCTGGGGTCAATAAAGGGACGGTCTCGCGCGCGCTGCGCGGTATTGCAGGCGTTGGTGAATCGACCAGGGAGCGGATCATCGAGACCGCCGATCGGCTCGATTTCTCGGCGTCCCACCTGGCCACCGCTCTGGCGAGTGGGCAGTCCAGAACGGTCGGCATCGTGCTCCCTACGCTGCGCTCGTGGTACTTCAGTGAGTTCGCGTCCGGGGCCAGCGAGGTCCTCAGTCCCGAGGGCTTTCGGGTGGAGCTCATCAACTTGGACGTCGACTCCGACTTTTTGGACGTTGAGTCCCCGCAGTTCCGCAAGCTGTTCCGCGAACTCGGCGCCGGACGAGGCCGCGACGCGCTTCTGTTCGCAGGGACCATCTCGATCGAACGGAATGAGGAGAGCCCGGACTCCGCCAGCGTGCCGATGAGCGCCGCAGGTTCACCGATGACCAGCGTGCCGGGAATCTTTGTTGATAACCGGGCGGGCGGACGACTGATTGCCGAGCACCTGCTCACACTGGGCCATCGCAATATCGCGATCTTTGATGGACGAATGCCGGCCAAGCCCGACTATCACGTCTGGGACCAGCGGACCGATGGCCTGCGGGACACCATCCGAGAAGCCGGCTTCGACATCGACAGTCGCAATGTGATTCGGCCTGGCGACTGCCACGCCGTGGACGGGGAGCGTGCAATGAAGAAGCTTCTCGCCAGTGGCCGTCCAGTTCCGACAGCGATCTTCTGTCACACCGATGAGATGGCCTTCGGAGCAATGGCTGTCCTCCGCACCGCCGGACTCCGGTGTCCCGATGATGTGTCCATTGCAGCCTTCGATGATCATCCGATGTCGCAGTGGTGGGGTCTGACAACCGTCAACCAGCATGCCCACGAACAAGGGGAACGAGCCGCTCTTGCCATGATCACGGCACTTGCTGCCGATGAACCCAACGGGGATGGTTCGGCGCGGGAGCTGGAGGATCTGCGGGTCGAGCTCATCGTGCGTGGCACGACTGGTCCGGTCCGCAACAACGAGTAGGCCGGGCGTTACAGGACTGCGGCGCGTACCGAGAGTACGTCCGGCAGATGTGCCACGATCTGACGCCAGCTAGCGCCGTCATCAGTGCTCACGAACACCGACCCGTCGCGCCCGCCAATGTAGAGGCCCGCCTGCTCCGCGTTGTCAGCGGTCATGGCATCTCTGAGCACGGCTGCGTAGAAGCGATCCGGTAGGCCAGACTCCGACGGCGTCCAGCTCTCACCCGCGTCCTCGGAACGCCAGACCCGTGCCTTGCCACCCGGCGGAAAACGCTCAGCGCCATCAACGAGGGGGAACACGAATACGGTGTCGGGCTTGCGCGGATGCACCACGATGGGAAATCCGAAGTCAGCCGGCAGGCCGTCGGCGATCGAGGTCCACTGGTCGCCACCGTTATCAGAGCGGTAAACCCCGCCGTGGTTCTGGGCGAAGATCCGGTTCGGTGACTCCTGATGCGCGGCGATCTTGTGTACGCACTGTCCGAACTCAGGGAACGGATCCGGCGCAAAGTCCACCTTGATGCCTGCATTTGCCGGGTTCCAGGTCTCGCCACCGTCGTAGGTCCGGTAGACCCCACCAGTGGACATCGCGACCGTGACGTGGGCTGGATCGCTGGGATCGGGTAGCACCGAATGGATCGCCTGGCCGCCGTAGCCAGCGGCCCACTGCTCGCGGTGCGGGTGGTCCCAGAGCGACCGGATGAGGGTGAACGATTCTCCCCGATCAGTGGAACGGAACAACGCCGAAGGCTGCGTACCGGCGTAGATCACGTCAGGGTCGCCTGGACCGCCTGGCTGGATTTGCCAGACCCGCTCGACACTGCTGCCGAATTCTTTGGGGAAACGTACCGCTGCGCCTTGAGTTTCGGTCCAGGTGTATCCGCGGTCATCTGAATAATAGACGCCGGGACCCCAATGTTCACTCGTCCCGCTGACGAAGAGCCTGGGCTCCGCGCCTCGGGTATCGATGCCGGTCCCATAGATGGCCTCCATTCCGAACTGCGGATCCGACCATTCCCACTCCTGCCGTTCTTCATCAGAACGACCGACCCACAGGCCCTTCTTGGTCCCAACGAGCACTACGGCTTCACTCATTCTTCCGGCCTCCCTGTGCAACTGATCATGCCTCAGGTCTATGGACCCAGGCACGGCGGCAAACTCACCGTGCACCGACGTCAGCCTTTCATGGCTCCCGGTTACGGCGATCGGAGCCAGGCGGTGGTGTCGCTGGGCAGTCTTCCGTCAGTAAGTGGGCCGCTACTCAGCAGCACCTCTCCCGCCGGCAGCAAGGCGGGGGCGGCGCCGAAGTTGGTCATGCACTGTATGCCGCCGCCACGTTCGAAGTGCAGCACCGACGGTTCGGAATCGATCCAGCGGAAATCACTGCCAGCGAACAGGTGACCGCGGAATGCGACCGCGGTTCGGTAGAGATTGAGCGTCGAGTCTGGATCAGCCTCCTGCACGCTCACCGCGTACGCTCCGAACCAGGCTGGTTGTGGCAGGTGCCCTGTCTGCGCGCCGAACCCGTACGACGGCCCGGCCAGACTCCAGGGCAGCGGCACTCGACACCCGTCGCGGCCCTTTTCCGTGGTGGAGCGGCTGGCCATCGGGTCCTCCAAGACTTCCCGCGGCAGCTCAGCCACCTCATGGAGCCCGAGCTCGTCGCCCTGGTAGATGTAAGTCGTGCCGGGCAGCGCCAGCAAGATCATGATCGCCGCCCGCGCTCGCCGCTCCCCTAGCTCCCGATCCAACCGGGGCGTTGTGCCGTCGGTCAGCAGCCACGCTCTGGCGACCTGGTAGGCCGGGCGGTCTTTCTCAAGTGGCAGCCCGTACCGGGTCGCTACTCGTGGTATGTCATGGCAACCCAGCAGCCAGCTCGTCGTGGAGCCGTTGTTGATCATGTCTGCCAGCCCGTTGTTGATCACACGGCGATAGTCGTCGGCTCGCCAATCCGCATCTTGCAGGTCGAAGTTGAACGCATTCCCGAGACTCTCGGCTGAGGCGTACCTCGCTCGCCGAGCAGGGTGTACGTCGGCCTCCGCGACTGCGTAGCGGGGCGGTTCGTAGGAGTTGAAGATCCGCCGCCAATCGGCATAGATCTCATGAACGTCGTCGCGATCCCAGAGCGGGTGGGAACCGTCCTCGCGCATCAAGTCGGCAATCTCACCCCACGGCTGGTGCAGTTCGGTGAGGTCCTTGCGGAGGCCGTGGGCCACATCGATCCGAAATCCGTCCACCCCGCGGTCGGCCCAGAAGCGCAAAGTGTCCCCGAAGTCGGCCCGCACATCCTCGTTCTCCCAGTTGAGATCCGGCTGCTCAGCGGCGAAGAGGTGGAGGTACCACTGCCCATCACCGGCGGGTGCCCAGGCCGATCCACCGAAGAGCGATTCCCAGTCGTTGGGCGGGAGTTCGCCGCCCGAGCCATGGCCGTCGCGGAAGAGATAACGATCACGTTCCGGGGAGCCACGGCCAGCGGCCAAGGCTTGTACGAACCAGGGATGCCGATTGGAGGTGTGATTGGGCACGATGTCGACGATCACCTTGATATCCGCGGCATGCAGCGCGCCGACCATGGTGTCGAAGTCGTCCAAGGTGCCCAGCTTCGGGTCGACATCGCGGTGATCATCAATGTCGTAGCCGCCATCAGCAAGTGCGGATGGATAGAAGGGGCACAACCACACCGCGTCTACGCCAAGCGAGCGCAGGTACGGAACCCGTGAGGTAATGCCTGGGAGATCCCCGATCCCATCACCATTGCTGTCGGCGAAGCTGCGTGGATAGATCTGGTAGACAACGGCTGTACGCCACAGGTCGGTCACGTTCTCGGTGCGGACCAGATGATCTTGGTTGACGGTGCTTGTCACGCGACGAGTCTGCCGCATCCGAGACGCTATCGGGTATTTGTCCGCTCGCCGGATTCACATCGATGACGCGGCGCCCTTGATCGCCTTGCGGATCCGGCAATACGTGCCGCACCGGCACGCGTTCATGATCTGGTCGATGTCGGCGTCGGAGGGGCTCGATTTCCACTTGAGCAGCGCCGCGGCCATGTTGCGGTCGGCATGTCGTACGACACCGGGCAAGCGTTGATCGATGGGGGCTACGTCAGCCCGACGATCGGTACGGCGTTCTACACCCTCAGTCAGTCCTGCCCGTACCACTTCGGAGTCGTCACCGAAGGTGTCACCCAGGTGTCGCCCCCCAGGTCGCTTCGATGCATTACTCCGCACAAAGCGGGAAAACACACCGTCAGGGATAGGTCGGGCTTCACGCGGAGCCTTGACACAGAGGAACGATGCCGGCCTCTGATGGTTGCGTCTCAGTCGGACAATGCGCGACGATCAGATCAACCCGACACCAATGTGTGAGCTACCCCAGGAGGTACCCGTGAGCGAATCCGCCACCGTCAATGTTGCTGAGGAGCCCGTCGACGAGCTTGCGGGATACAAGCTCAACGGTCGGGTAGCGCTGGTCACCGGTGGTATCCGGGGAATCGGCGCTGCTATATCGGAGAAGCTCGCCGCGCATGGCGCGACGATTGCGGCAGGCTTCAGCGGAAACGTGGAGCGTGCGGATCAGTTCGCGCGGGAATTCGCCGACCGATTCTCAACACCGGTCAGCACCCACCGCGGCAACGTCGCCTCTCCCGACGACTGCCGCCGGGTGGTGAACGAAGTTATCGAGCAGCACGGCCGGCTCGACATCTTGATCAACAACGCTGGCATCACGATCGACAAGACCATCCTCAAGTTGACCGATGATGACTGGCATAAGGTCTTGGACGTCAACCTTTCGGGCGCCTTCTTCCTGTCGCAAGCCGTACTCGGACACATGGTCGAGCGCGGCAGTGGCCGGATCATCAACGTCAGCTCGATCATTGGCGAAATCGGCAATGTCGGTCAGGCCAACTACGCCGCCTCCAAGTCGGGTCTCTTCGGGCTGACCAAAACATTCGCCCGCGAGGCCGCCTTCCTGCTCGAGCGATCGGGCAAGCTCACCGATGACACCGTCGGAATCACCGTCAACACTGTCACTCCGGGCTACACCTTGACTGAGATGGTCGCGGCCGTACCTGAGAAGGTGCTCGACAGGATCAAGGCTCAGATTCCGCTGCGGCGGTTCGGCCGCCCGGACGAAGTCGCGCGCATCGTAAGTTTCCTCGCCGCAGACGAGTCGTCCTACATCACTGGTCAGGTGTGGGGCGTCAACGGCGGCATGGACATGTAGCCAGTCCAGAGTCGGCACTCGCTCAGGTTTCGAGCACGTACGTCCCAGGCGCGTCGGTGATCGGCCGGTACTTTCGGCTGCCCATCCGAGGCGGCTTTCGCATACCACCCGCTCGGTCGGCGATCCACCGTGCCCAGTCCTCCCACCACGTCATGCGATGCATAGCTGCCGCAGCCAACCAGGCAGCCGGATCGGCAGGCAGTGGCTTGTCGCCCTCCAGGACATGATGAACAGACTTCGGGCTGGGTGGGTTCACGATGCCGGCGATGTGTCCGGAGTTCGAGAGCACGAAACGGACGTTTCCACCGGGCAGCCGCGCGCCTGCGTAGGAGCTACGCCATGGCGCAATGTGATCTTGTTCGGCGGAGAGGAAGTACAGATCTTGATCCACTTTTTCAAGATCAAGTCGCTGCCCTGCCAGTTCCATGACGCCGCGGGCGAGTTCGTTCCCTACATAGCAACTGCGCAGGTAAAAGCTGTGCATTTCAGCAGGCATCCGAGTCGAATCGTTGTTCCAGCTCAGCAGGTCGAACGCCTGCGGTTCCTCGCCCATCAGCCAGCTGCTTACGGCGTAGTTCCAGATCAGGTCGTTGGTTCGGAGCAGGTTAAAGGAGCGCTGCATCTCCTCCTTGGGTAGGAAGCCGGTGCGCTTCATCGTCCTCTCGAGCCGGCGGATGGATGCTTCGTCGGTAAAGACGCCGAGCAATCCTGGCTCGCTGAAATCGATCAAAGTGTTGAGGAAGGTCGCTGAGTTGATCAGGTCCATGCCGACCGCATCGAGGTAGGCGAGCGTCGCCATGGTGAGCGTGCCGCCAAGGCAGAGGCCGAGTAGGTTGGCCTTTTCTGCGCCGGTGATGTTACGGACGACCTCAAGGGACGCTATTGGGCCAGAGATCAAGTAGTCGTCCATCTTCACGTGGCGCATCTGCTCATCAGGATTGCGATAGCTGATCATAAAGGCGGTATGCCCGTGGTCGACGGCCCATTGCACCAGGCTCCGACCAGGAGCCAGGTCCATGATGTAGTACTTGTTGATCCACGGCGGGCTGAACAGCAGCGGGATTTCGTGCACCTCAGGGGTGCTGGGCGTGTACTGGATCAGCTCCATCAACTCGTTGCGGAACACAACCTTGCCAGGTGTGATGGCCATATCCACGCCGACCGTGTGCGCCCCCGGAACCACCTGACGCGGCACGCCCTGATTGGTCCGCAGATCATGAATGAAGTTGCGTAGCCCTTTAGCCAAAGACAGTCCGCCGGTATCCAATGCCTTCTTGATCACGGCCGGGTTTCCGAAGATGAAGTTGGTCGGGGCCAGAGCGTCGATCATCAGCTGCACAGCGAATTCTGCCTTCTGCTTGACGGCGGGCGGCGTGTCGGTGTCCTTGACGATCTCAAGTAGCGCCTGTTCAAAGTCGTGGTAGATCTCTTTCAGCCACCAGTACCCGGCATTCTGGGTCCAGGCCGGATCGGCGAAGCGCCTGTCCTTGCTGTCCTTGCCATGTTTCGGCGCGTACGACGAGGTGCCGCCGACCGCCCGCACGGTAGCAGCTGTGCTGGCGCGTACCATTTCGCCCGCGGCACGGGCAAACGCTGCCGCCACCTGGTCCGGGTGGGATGCCGCGGAGAGGCTCGTACGCAACAAGGGCGAGAACAACGAGAGTGGGTCGAGCCGGCTCATAATCTCGCTGTCGCTGAGAAGGTTGGTGCCCGCCGTCAGAAGCTGGCCGTATTGATCGCGGACCGCCTCATCGATGTTGTCCCAGCCCTCTTCCGCGTCGGGCCGCGGAACTGTTGCTTCACTCATCGTGTCCTCCGACCCCTGCGGTGTATCACAGTGACTTGGCGCAGCGCCTCATACGCTTCAACCAGCGAGCGTCGCTGGGAGGCAGTCAAATCCGGATCGGATTGGATGGCCTCAATGACGTCTGCCGACCCGTCCGCTGGCTGATCGCCGCGGAGCAAGTCGGCAGAAACGTTGAGAGACTCGGCGATTGCCCGAAGCACCTCTTCCGAAGGGGCCCGCAGCCCACGTTCGATCTGGGAGAGGTACGGGTTGGAGATACCAGCCATTGCCGCAACCTGGCGCATCGACAGCTCGGCCAGCTCTCGTTGCCGACGGATGATCTCGCCGAGTCTTAGCTGATCATCCGCCGACTGCTGTGTCTTCACAGCTTGAGCATATTTACTTCAGGACGTCCCGAACAGCAGAGGCGTACGCTGCGCTGATCTCGGTGATGAAGTCGTTCTGTGCCTTGACAACGGTGCTGACCCAGTCGAGCTGTGTCGATTCCGCAAGCTGCTGCCTGAAATCGACGTAGCTCGCGACCGTCTTCTCGTATCCGTCGAGCGCCGCGCTGGCCGTCTTCTTGCCGGTTTCGACGAGCTTCTCGTTGATGGCACTATAGCGTTCGGTTGCTTCGCCGAAGCCCTCAGTGACGTCATTGATCTTCTTGCTCGTTGTGGTGCTAGCCATAATAGTTCTCCTTGAATCGTTGGCTTCGTTGTTTGGTTCAACGTACTCAATGTTAGCCGGAAAACGCTAGCTAAGCTAGCGGAGCGTATGCGACATGCATCACACTGCAGATCTCTAGGATGGGGTCATGAACCCTGGCGAGTCAGAGAACCCGGTTGGAGAGATCATCCGCCGGCAACGAGAGCTGGCCGAGCTGTCGATGCGCCAGGTTGCGGCAATGGCTGGTATCTCCAACCCGTACCTCTCCCAGATCGAGCATGGGCTCCGCGCCCCATCGGCCGACGTACTCCAGACCATTGCCGCGACATTAGGCCTCGCACCAGAAACCCTGCATCCCCGAACCGACGATGATCATGGCCCTGCAGAGGAGGACGGTGATCACGATGAAGAGCGGCGCACCGAGCACGCCTCACTCG
>DATEWO010000163.1:0-19235 GCA_035257925.1 Propionibacteriaceae bacterium
GGTCAAGCCGCCTAGCCAACCAGTGGCGTGACTGCGCCCAGGTACATCGACGCGTTTGGCGAGCGAGGTGCGCCGCGCCCGCCCCAGCTCCAGTTCGTGGAACGGCGCCCGCGCGGGCTAGCAAACTTAAGATGCCGGAAACGGCACTACCACGAACCGCACCCGAAGGCTGGACTAAACGCAGGTTTGCTAACGCGCGCGGGCGCCGTTCCACGTTCGATTTGGACGCATGTTTGCTTGGCCGGTGCGGACGCCGCTCCACGAGTGACCGGAATATCTAAGGCCCAGCTGCCGTTGTACAGGTGATCTTCAAACGCAAACAACGATTGAGAAAGGGTGGTCGTGATGTCACGCCTCGTCAAGGTCATACGCAGCCACCATGAGATCAGCCGCACACGTCGGGAGCTGAATCGTGCGATTAGCAACGCAGCGACTCCGTCGATGCGTGACGAACTGATCATGGTTGCTCAGCGCGCTGGCAACGTCTTGTAAGAACTCGCAACCGACAGGGCTCTCATCCAATTGCGGATGGGAGCCTTTGTCATGCGCCGTTTGCGCCTTGAGCTCATCGAAGGCCTTCGGCAGGCTCATGCCGCACTGTTCAGGCAGCAGCCGCGAGCTGCTCGGCGACATTGTGCCCCAGCTCGGCCAGGACCGGCAGAAGCAGTACAGCCCCTAAGACCAGGCCGGCGCAATTGACGACCAGGAACGCACCGGCCCACAAACTGCCCGGAATCCGAGTCAGCTGAGCAAGCTGATCCGCATCGGAGTAGGGGGCTCGTCCAGCCCGCCGCTGGCGAATGAGCTCGAGCACTGGTTTCGGCGCCGCGAGCAGCAGTGTCCACGTCAGCACATATGCCAGGCCGGACTGCATGGTTGCAGGAAGATACCAGCTGACCAGGATCAACACGACCGCACAGCCAATGACCAGAACGAATCCGTAGAAGTTGCGGATCTGGACCAACAACAGCCCCAGCAAGATCGCGAACAGCCAGAGCAAGCCGAGACTGTGCCCAGCAATCAGCAATCCGACCGCACCCAATCCGACAACAGCCGGTCCGAGGTAGCCGGCGATGAGCATCATGACCATGCCAGGGCCACTTGCTCGCCCGCTGGACACGGTCAATCCGGACGTGTCGGAGTGCAGCCGGATACCCTGCAAGCGACGGCCGGCTAATAAAGCTGCGACGCCGTGGGCGCCCTCGTGGGTGATCGTGACCAGCATTCGGGTATACGGCCAGATTGCGCGTGGCAAGACGAGAGCACCGGCCAGTACCGCTGCCAGGGCGACCACGACCGGCGCCGGCGGCGGCTGCACAGCAAGTGCTCGTCGCCACACCTCGGCAATCAGCTCCACGTCTCAAGCATGAACGATGAATACGCCCCCAGCCGCGAGCGTCGGGAATCGCGCGCCGCCGCACGGAGCCAGGCGCCAGCCTCAGCGAGCGGAGCGAGCGATGTGCACGGAGCGAGCGGAGGCGTAGGTTCCTCTGCAGCGACGACGACGGCGGCGGATTCTCGATGTTCGCGCCGCCGATCTGCACGAGGAGATGACGGAACAACGCTTTTCCGTTCCGCCAGCTCCGACGAAGACGGCGGCAACCCAGCGAACATCGCAGCGAGCGGAGCGAGCAATCAAATACAGCGCGATGCGCGAGCGGCTCAAAAAGGGCCCTCAGAGACTGCTGCTCCACAAGAGCCCGCTCGCTCCACCCAGCCGGGCACCGAACGCGATTGTCTGAGCGTCAGTCAAGCTGCTGACGAAGTCGATGATTCCGCGCCCCCGGCCCATGCGTGCCAGCTCGGCATCGGAAACGTTTCCGCTGAGCCACTCGGGGTGCTCCTTGGCTACCGTCTGGTATGCCCAGGTGGCGGCATTCACCAGGTCCAGCAGCCGTCGCGGCGCCCTGCCCGCGTCGATGCGGTCTGAGAGCCAGTCTTCAAACGCAAGGACGAGGTGTTCGACGGTCTGCTCCTGACCGCGCTGGAACATCGCCAAATCAGGCCGGTCCAAGATGAAGTACTGGTTGACGAACTTCAGCACAGACACTTCATGCCATGCCGGCGAATCCATCGAGACGTAGCCGGAGCGGATCGCGGGATCCGGCTTCGGACTGACGGAACTGATCAAATGGTCGATCCACCGCGAGGTGAATCCGGAGATGGCACGATCGGCGGCCATCGACCCGTCGTACGGCGTGGCCAGCACGCCGTCGACGAATTCCTCACCGACTGTCCGCACCGCCGTCGCGAAAATGTCCTCGTCAAAGATCCACCCCTCCCTGCGCTTCAGCCGCCGCCGCAACCGCTCCAGGCCAGCTCCCGGCTGGCGGCCGGCACGCAACAGATCGCTGTCATCAAGATCAGCGAATGCTGCTTGGCCACTCTCCCATGATCGAAATTCGCCAGAGACCGGCGAGAACTGCAGTACGCCGGAACGATGAAAGTCCTCGACGTCGTGCAGCGAGTAGGCGATGTCGTCGGCGAGATCCATTACTGAGCACTCCAGGGTCTGCCGCCCGGGCGGCAGCCCAGGAAAGGCAGCAAGCGCATCCAGCATCTGCGGCAGGTCGATGAGGTAGGCCGAAAACTTGGCCGCTCCGCGGGTGCCCCGGGCGTGCCCGGCGCCGCGCGGCGGAATGGGCCAGTCAATCGGATGCGGATCGGGATACTGGAAACAGGCCCACGGATATTTCAGCACAGCCGCGCGGGTGGCCGAGGTGAGGTTGAGGCCCTCGTCGCCGGGTCCCAACACTTCCAACTCGGTGAGCACCCGGAAGGTCTGTGCATTGCCCTCGAAGCCGTCGGCCAACCCAAATCGTTCCCGGGCCAATCGATCAAGAACACGCTCACCCAAATGGCCGAACGGTGGATGGCCAAGATCATGGGCAGTTGCGGCTGCCTGGACCACGACATGATCGAGCCCGCCAAGATCATGAAGCAGTTCGTGATCCTGAGTGCGGAGGAGTCGCACGGCAATCGCTCGAGCGACTCCCGTTACCTTGATCGTGTGGGTGAGCCGGTTGTGCACGACTCCGCTGGTCGCCATCGAGGTGACGACCTGCGTCACCTCAGCCAGCCGCGAGAGGGCGCTGGCAAATCGAATCCGCTCGAGGTCGGTGCGGAACTCCGACTCACCGGGCGCGTACGCACGGTCCGACTCCGGACGCGACCTCACCAGCCGGGGATCCATGGCCCGCACGCTACCGAAGCCAGCCAGCGGTCCATTCCTCAGTGGGTGAAGGTGATTGAGGTTAGCGAGCCCGGCTCAGTAGGGTGACTGGCATACCAGAGCTGCGAGCGTCGGCATTGCGCGAGCAGCTCCCCGAAGATTGCGGAACGATGAGGGGGAACCCATGAGCCAGCCTGTAGACCCGACGACGACCCCGGCCTGGGCACGGCTGCAGGCCCTCTACGAATCTCTGGTGCCTGACCTGCGCGGTTGGTTCGCCGCCGATCCGTCTCGGGCGAAATCGTTCACCTTTACAGCGGGTGATCTCTACGTCGACCTCTCCAAGAACTTGATCAACACTGACATCGTGAGCGCGCTTGTTGATCTTGCCGATCAGGTGGGCCTGGCGGATCGCCGGGCTGCCATGTTCGCCGGAGAACATATCAATGTCACCGAGGACCGTGCGGTACTGCACACCGCGCTGCGTGCGCCCGAGGGATCCAACCTAGTCGTCGACGGCACCGATGTCATTCCTGAGGTACACCAGGTGCTTGCCAAGGTGTATGCCTTTGCCGACAAGGTACGCAGCGGCGAATGGGTGGGCGTTACCGGCAAACCGATCACGACGGTGGTGAACATCGGGATTGGTGGATCCGATCTTGGTCCGGTGATGGTGTACGAGGCTCTGCAGCCGTACGTGAAACCCGGGCTGAAGGCGCGATTCATCTCCAACATCGACCCAACCGATGTGGCCGAGAAGACCAAAGATCTCGATCCGGAGACGACGCTCTTCATCGTTGCCTCCAAAACCTTCACGACTTTGGAGACACTGACCAATGCCCGCCTGGCCCGCAGCTGGCTTCTGGACAACCTTCGCGAGTCCGGAGCCATCGAAGCTGGCGAGGATGCCGCCAATGCAGCAGTCGCCAAGCACTTCGTGGCAGTGTCGACCGCGCTCGACAAGGTGGCTGCGTTCGGGATTGACCCGGAGAACGCGTTCGGTTTCTGGGATTGGGTCGGCGGCCGCTATTCAGTCGATTCGGCGATCGGTACCTCAGTTGCGGTCGCCATCGGACCAGCGAACTTCGCGGACTTCCTCGCAGGCTTCCATGCCATCGACCGGCACTTCGCCGAGACGGAGCTTGCCAGCAACGTGCCTGCTCTGATGGGCCTGCTGAACGTGTGGTACGTCAACTTCTTCAAGGCCGGCAGCCACGCCGTGCTCCCGTATGCCCAGTTCTTGCATCGGTTCGCCGCGTACTTGCAGCAGCTCACTATGGAGTCCAACGGCAAGGGGGTGCGCTACGACGGCTCGCCAGTCACCACGGAAACCGGCGAAGTGTTCTGGGGCGAACCCGGCACCAACGGCCAGCACGCTTTCTACCAGCTGATCCACCAAGGCACCCAGCTGATCCCGGCTGACTTCATCGCAGTAGCCAACCCAGCGCACCCGTTGGTCGACGGTGACAACGACGTACACGAGCTATTCCTGGCCAACTTCTTTGCCCAAACCGCGGCACTGGCCTTCGGCAAGACCGCTGATGAGGTCCGTGCCGAAGGCACTGCAGAAGCGATCGTGCCGGCGCGCGTCTTCCCGGGGAACCGCCCGACCACCTCGATCATGGCGCCGGCGCTGACTCCGTCGGTGGTGGGCCAACTGATCGCACTGTACGAGCACATCACGTTCACTCAGGGCGTGGTGTGGGGGATCGACAGTTTCGATCAGTGGGGTGTCGAGCTGGGCAAGCAGCTCGCACTCCAGATAGCCCCAGCCGTCTCAGGCGACGACGAAGCCTTGGCCAAACAAGACTCCTCGACGCAGGCGCTGATCACGTACTACCGCGCCCAGCGCAACTAGCCCGCCCGCATCCCCGGCGGCTTCGACGAGCTCAGCCGAGTCAGGCGACCGGTGGGCCGTTTTGACGGCTGTGCGGCGAAACGACCCCACCCGCGGCGGATGCGGCGGTTCTTTTGACGGCTGTGCTGCGAAAGGACGCTTCGCACATTGCAAGGGGCGCTTGTCGAAGGGCTCAGCCCGCATTCCTGGACGTGGAGCTCTCGGGCACTGCTGGGGCGGGCGTAGCAAACCTAAGATGCTTGAAACCTAGGCACCGGCCTACCGCATATGGCCACCCAAGCCAGCGGGCCGCGTTTGCCTAGCCCGCCCGAGCAGTGCCCGAGAGCGGGGGGTGCCTAGCCGCGCGGGCCCCTCCCCACGACGGCAGGCTCAGCCTGCAGTTTCTGGGGTTGGTTCCGGGGCTTCAGCAGCCTTGAGCTCCGCTTTCTGGCGCCGGCTCTTGCCAAACGCCAGATACAGCGATGGCAGCACGAACAAGTTGACCAAGGTCGCGGTGACCAAGCCGCCGAGGATCACTATCGCCATGGGGTGCTCGATCTCGTGCCCAGGAATGCTGCCGGCGACCACCAGCGGAACCAGCGCCAGGCCAGTCGCCAACGCGGTCATCATGATCGGCGCCAGGCGTTCCTTGGCGCCCTGAATCACCAGCTGCGGGCCGAACTTCACCCCCTCTTCGCGTTCCAATCGCTCGAAATGACTGATCATCAAGATCCCATTCCGGGCAGCGATCCCGAAGACGGCGAGGAAGCCGACCAGAGATCCGAGCGAGAGCACCCGGCCGCTCATCCAGACCGCGATCGCGCCTCCGACCAGCGCCATCGGCAACAGCACGAAGGTCAGCAGCGCGGGCCGGAAGCTGCCGAATGCGACATGCAACAGCAGCAAGGTCGCCAGCCCAGCCGCAATGCCGAACGCGAGCAGCGTGTCTTCTGCGGCGTCCAGCTCAGTGGACTCTCCGATCACCTCTGCGTGGTAGCCCAGCGGGAAGGTGACCCCTTCCATCCGCTGCTCGACGTCGTCAACCACCTGGTTCAGCGGGCGGCCTGACACGTTGGCACCGACATCGATGTAGCGGGACTGCTTCTCGCGCTGGACGGCGTTGGGCGTTGGGCCCATCGTGATAGTGGCCACGTCCTTCAGCATGACCTTACGGCCAGATGGGGTATCCAGCTGCATGTTCTGCACGTCGGTGACGCTGTCGCGTGCGGAGGGGATCACCGTGACATGGACGTCGTACGCCCGGCCGCGAGCGAAGATGTCGCTGACTTCCTCGCTGGCGATCATCGCTGATGTCTGCCTACGGATATCTCCAGGGGTCAGGCCTACCGCTCGAGCTTTGGCCAAGTCGGTTTCAACCTGAATATGCGGCAGGTCGGTCTGCAGCGAGGCATGCGCGTCCTCGATCCCTGGGATGTCGCCGATCCGCTGCTCGATGGCCTTGGCCTGCTTCTGCAGCTCCCCGAGGTCGGGCCCGTAAATGCGCACCACGATGGACTCGCTCGCACCGGTCAGCACCTCCTTGATGCGCTCTCGGAGATAGGTCTGCACGTCGCGATAGAGCCCTGGGTAAGACTCGACGACGCGGTGCACTTTGTCCAGAGTCTCGTCGTAATCGACCTCTGGGCTGACACTGATCCAGTTCTCACCGAAGTACACGCCGTAGACCTCGTCGGCCAGAAACGCCTGCCCGATATGGGAGCCGCAATTGCGCACCCCCTCGATCTCTTTGAGGTCTCTGCAGGCCAAGATCGAGACCCGGGTTTCCTCGGTGACCGACGTACTGGGCTCGGTCAGCCAGTGCATCAGGAAGTCCCGTTCCTTGAAATTGGGAAGCAATTGGCTGCCCAGTGTGGGCACCGCAAGCACTCCGCCGACGAATAAGGCGAGGGTCAGTGCCATCGCCGGGAGGGGCTTGCGAATCAGTGGTGCCAGAATTGCGGCGTACGCCCGCTTCAGCACCCGCATCAGCGGGGACTCCTTGCTGGCCAACTTGCCACGGGAAAGCAGCAGCAGGCACAGGGCCGGCGTCACGGTCAGCGCTACCACCATGGAGACCAACACCGCGAGCGCGTATGAGAGCACGAGCGGGCGGAAGAAGGATCCGGACAGGCCTGCCAGGAACAGTACCGGCACCACGGCAATCACATTGATCACTGTGGCGTACGTGATCGCCGTCCGAACCTCTACGGAGGCATTGAGCACGACACTTAAGGTCGACGCTGTACTGCCTTCGGCTCGCGCCTGGCGAAGTCGTCGTACCACGTTCTCGACGTCGATGATGGCGTCGTCAACCACTACTCCGATGGCGACGACTAACCCTGCGAGCACCATGACGTTGACGGTGGCTCCTCCGGCGTCCAAGATCAAAACGGCGGCAACCAAGGACAGCGGGATGGCGATCAAGCTAATGAATGCGGTACGCCACTCGAAGAGGAAGGCGATGATGATCAATGCGACCAAGGCAATGCCCAGCAGCATCGCGGTACGCAGGTTGTCAAGCGAGTGCTCGATGAAGGTGGTGGGCCGGAAGATCGTGGTGTCGACGGTAATCCCGGGCAATCCGGGCTGCATCTGATGCATCGCCTCTTCCACGCCGCGGGTCACCTCAACGGTGTTCGCTCCGCGGTACTTCTGCACGATAAGCAGCAGCCCATATCCGTCGTCAACAACACCGTCGCCGATCAGCGGTCCTGAGTCGATCACTACTTGGCCCAAGTCGGCCATGCGGATCACTTTGCCGTCGCGTTCGATGACGGGGATCTTGCCAATCTGCTCCGGGTCGACGATGGGCTGCACGTGGCGGATGTTGTACCGTTGACCGCCTTCCTCGATGAAGCCGCCGGTGCCGATGACCGCGCCATCGGTGTACTGCATGAGACCAGCTTCGACGGCGTCAGCTCCGGCATCCATGACCTGTCGCAGGGTGACGTCGTGCTCAGCGAGCTTCTTCGGATCCACCTGAATGTGGCGCTGGGGGAGACGTTCACCATAGATAGCGACTTGGGCCACCCCGGGCACCCGAAGCAGGCGCGCCCGGATCTTCCAGTACGCAATTTCAGACAGATCAGTTGGACTGATCACATCTGAGGTGACGCCAATTTTGAGAATGCGGCTGGTGGCCGACAGTGCGGGCATCATGAATGGCGGGCTCGCCCAGGTCGGCAGTGTTGGGGTGATCTGCGACAAACGCTCCTGCACCAGCTGACGGGCTTTCAGCTCGTCAGCTCCGCGCTCGAAGATCAACCGTATCGACGACAGCTGGGCGACCGACTTGGAGCGCAGCTCGGCTAGGCCTTCAATGCCCCCCAGCTGGTCCTCGATGGGGACCGTGATCAACTGCTCGACCTCTTCGGAGGAGTTGCCGACTGCAATCGTTTGGATCTCGACCTCCGGCGGAGCGAACTCTGGGAAGACGTCGACCTTCGTATTGGGGATCTGAACGAAGCCCAGAGCCAGCGTGGCAGCAGCGAGGAAGAGCACGATCCAGCGGAACCGGAGACTCAGCTTGACGATGGTACGCATCAGCAGCGCCTCCTTAGTGCTTACCGGCGACTTCGAGTTCTGTGCCCCAGAGCTCGATCGCGCCAACAGTCACGACTTCGGTTCCCGGTGGCGGGCCAGAGGCCAAGATCATCAGCTCATCGTCGATCTCTTTGATCTCCACCGGCGCGCGTACGTAGGTCCGTGGCCCGACGACGGTGAAGACCCAGGGCTTGCCCTTCTGGTCATAAACCAGGGCGGCATGCTCCACTTCGAGGTCACCATCCTCGAGCCGAACCTTGGTGGTTTGGAGCTCAATTCGGTGCACGGCTTCCTCAGTGAGGATGACCCTCTTCGGCTGCTCTGGGCCTGTCGACTCCAAGTGAGCCGGCTCATACGGCTCGGCTGTCACCGACTCAATCTCGCCGCAGCCGGCCATCGAGGCTATGGCTGCGACCACGATGCCTAGGAATGCTTTCCGGAGGGTGGCCTTGCTGATCATCAGAACGCCGCCCCCACTACTGCTTCCTCAGGTTCTTCCTGATGCGGCGGCGGCGCCTCGTCGGCCTGCTGCGGAACCAGATGTAGGTACGCCGCTGGCATCAGGAAGAGGGTGACTACTAGCGAGCTCACCAAGCCGCCCATTAGCACCAGAGCGAGCGGATGCAAGATTTCTAGTCCGGGACGCTGACCGAGCACCACGAATGGCAGCGCGACCGCCGCCAGCGCTGCGGCGCTGATGATCAATGGGCCAAAATATTCCCCGGCCCTGCGATACACCGTCTCATCATCATCGTCACTGCCGCGCCTACCGTCGGGTCCCTGGATTGTGGTCAGGATCATTGCGATGTAGCGAGCTGCCAGGCCCAGGACTGCCAGCATCCCGAGCAGCGCGCCTAAGCCGAACGTGCGTCCGCCGATGAGGCCGGTGAGCAGGCCGCCGGTCAGCGACAGCGGCAGCGCCGCCGTAGCCACTAGCGCCAGCCGCCAGCTATTGAATGCTGCCTGGAAGAGCAGGAATGCGGCAATGATGGCAGCGACGCCGAAGCCGATCACACGCCCGAGTTGGATTTCATCTTCGGTGGAGTTAGTGATCACCTCAGCGTGGTACTGAAGCGGGAAACTCATCGTCGCGAGCTGCTGCCTGAGATCGGCGCCGACGTCTGCGGCGCTTCGACCATCAAGATCAGCGACGACGTCCATGCGTCGGGAAACAGCGTCACGGTGAATGACCGTCGGCGTCTGCGCGATCCTTACGTCGGCAACGTCGCCCAGCCGGATATGGCCGCCGCCTGGCCGATCGATGAGCAGCGACTGCACAGCAGACACGCTGCTTCGCGTGGCAGGTGTTCCCAAGACGATGACATCAAAGACCTTCTGATCCTCGAAGACGCTGCCCACCTGAATGCCCTGCAGCAACGTGGCCTCGGTGCGACGTACGTCACCTGGCTTGATACCCACCTGCTGGGCCTTGTCCAGGTCGACCTCGATCTCAATCGTCGGCTGGGTGGGAGCACCTTCGATGCGCGGGTTGACAACCCCGTCGATGCTGCCCATCAGCTGCTGCACCTTCGCGGCTTCGGCAGCAAGGACCTGGGGCTCCTCGCCGAAGATGCGGACAGCAACCGGGTTGTCCAGACCCGTCAGGACGTCCAGCCCGCCGCCGGTCACGGTATTGGTGCCTGTCTGCAGACTGCCGACCTCCCGCATTTCTTGGGTCGAGAAGGGTACGACCTCCGCGGTAAGACCCGGCACGTCGCGGACCGCTTCCTTGATCGAAGCCACTGTTGCGTCGTAATCGGCATCGCCGGAAATGGCAACCCAGATGTCACCGGAGTTGACGTTGACCAGTCGATCGCCGGTTATCGCCCGGCCGACGGTCGCGCCGACCCCAGTGACACCCGGCAAAGACTGCAGCGAGTTGCCAATCTCAGCAGCCCGTTGGACCATCGCCGGAGCAGAAACGTCCGGGGCGCCCTGCAACTTGACGACCAGGTTCCGGTCTTGGAAGGCCGGTGTCAGGGCGGTATTGAGGAGTGGCAAGATCACGGCTGCGACTACGCCGCATGCGGCGGCAACCAGCAATGCCGGACGAAGACTCCGCGAGAACCGTTGCAGACCGCTGCGGTAGCGCGCACCGAGCCACGCAACAGGCCCGGATGGTGAACCGGCTTTTGGTTGCCAGCGGCCGAACACCAAGCTGTTCAACGCCGGACCCACCGTCATGCCAACGATCAAGGCGGCCAGGACAGCCGCGGCGTACGCCGCAACCATGGGGCTAAAGAAGTCTCCGGGCCGGCCTTCGAGCACGGCGATCGGAAGAATCGCCACCAAGGCGATGATGCCGGCGTAGATCAGCGGCCTGCGTACCGTTGCCAGCGCCTGCTGAATGGTTACCCAGGTCGGCTCCGCGTCTGGGCTAGTGCTCCGAGCCCGCAGCCGACTCAGCACCGCAGCTTGTGGTGCAACTGCCTCGTCGACCACGATTGCCACGGCCGCTGCCAGACCGGCGATCACCAGAGCGTTGAGCCCATATCCGAGCAGATGAAGTACCAAAGCGGCGCTGATCACCGACACCGGCACCGTGAGAATGCCGACGATCACCGCGCGCCAGTGGAAGCGCAGTGCAAGCAGCGTAAGGATCAAGAGCCCCGCACTGAGGGCAATCGCGAGGCCTAGATTGTCGGCGGCCGCCCCCAGGTAATCGGATGGTGCAAACCACGACGTGTCCACGTTGATGCCGGTAAGTCCAGGGCGAAGCGCCACCAGAGCATCCTGAACGCCTTGGGTGACCTCCTCGGTGTTAGCTCCCGGGAACTTCTCGACGACCATGATCAATCCGGGTCCGCCATTGACGACAGCGTCCCCGATGAGCGGCTGGTGATCGACCTTGACCTGCGCGACGTCACCCAGCGTGAGATTGTTGGCGCCTTCTATTGGAACCTTGGCAACCTCGGCAGGGTCGGTCAACTTCTCCAACAAGTGCCTTACCTGGAGTCGCTGCTGCGGCGTTTCAATGAATCCGCCGGTACCAGGGGTTGAGGCTTCCAGGAAGCTGAGTGGTGAGACGATTTGCGCGTTTCCAGCTGTGTTGACCACCTGGTTCAGGGTTATGTTGCGATCACGCAGGACCTGGGGGTCAACCTGTACCTGAATTTGTTGATCACGCAAGCCCCAGATGGAGACGTTGGCAACGCCCGGCACTCCCATCAACCGCGGACGCACCGTCCAGCGCGCGATGACCGACTGCTCGATGGGGGTCAACTCGGTGGTGGACATGCCGATCATGACCACCCGGTTGGCCGAGGACAGTGGCTGTAATAGCGTCGGCGGCTTCGACACATTGGGAAGGGCGTGAGCTTGTGCGAGGCGCTCTTCGATCAGCTGACGGCCTCGGTAGATATCGGTACCGGGCTCGAAGACCATCACAATCGAGGACAGCCCGGGCAACGAGTCTGATCGGATCACGTCCACGCCCTCGACCCCATTGAGCAGGTCCTGCTCCAGAGGGACAGTGATCAACTGCTCGACTTCCTCAGCTGAAAGGCCGAGCGCCTCGGTCTGGATCTCCGCGTACGGCGGACTGAACTCGGGCAACACTTCCAGGGAAGTGCCGCGGAGTTGGACAATGCCTACAGCCAGGATGCCTATGGCCGCGGCCAAGATCAATAGGCGGAACTTCATTACACCTGCTAAGAACCGCGCCATCGCTCACTCCAACCTGATCGGACATTTGACGTCGTTGAGACCACAGTGACTGCGGGAGGGGGAATTTTTTGAGATTCTGATAAGCGTTTCACATTTTTGAGGGACTTAATAAAACGAATTCATTACGATTCTGCTCTGTACTAAATTCTTACGGCGTAGTGATCGAGAAGGTTCATCGCCGGAGTTTTGGCATGCAAACCTTTCGCCGTTGGGCGGCTTCTTCGAGCCAAATCGGTTCCGAAAGTCCACCGCCGGCAATCGCGTGAATTGTATCTATCGGGAGATGGCTTCGACGGCTGGAGTCGCTGGTTCCGGAACAGGGCCTCGGCGAGTGCGGAGATCAATCACTGTCTTGAGACACGCGAGTTGATCACGGACCACGCCTCGTCGCCAAGACCTCGGGTGCTGGCGAGCCGAATCGTCACCAACGCCCATCGCGTCGATACCCAAAGACCGACAGGTGGCAACTGCGCGCGGCAGGTGGTAGCTCTGGGTGACCATGATCAACCGTGAGACATTGAAGAGTTGCCGAGCGCGGACGCAGGACTCAAAGGTATCGAAGCCCTTGGCGTCAATGACCAGCTTCGATTCAGGCACTCCAGCATTCACCAGATAGCCCCACATGGCGGCCGGTTCGTCGTACTCAGGAGCATTCTTGTCCCCCGACACAATGATCACGTCGACCCGGCCGGCATCGTAGAGTCGCTTGGCAAGATCGAGACGGGCGGTCAGAAACGGTGATGGCGTGCCGTCAGGAAAAACCTTCGCTCCTAATACCAGAGCCACCGGCGCGGCCGGAATGTCGGTCTCTGTATAGATGTGGCCTGCCGCTGTCGCGCGTACGATGCTGACTGAGCCAACTACCGCAGCGAGTCCGGCGATACCCAGGCCAGTCATAAACCAAGACCATCGCATCAGCCACGGCTTTCCGGATTCACCTGCCTTGTGCAATGGCACGCCCCAAGAGTAAAGGGCGCGAGCGTCAGTATCGGGAAGAATAGGGCCCGTGCCCGAGGGAGATACCGTGTGGCGGGCATGCCAGCGGCTGAACGAGGTACTTGCTGGCCGGGCGCTGACCAGAACCGAGTTTCGGGTGCCCTCCCTGGCGACGACTGATTTGACCGGGGTTGGGGTACGCGAGGTGATTTCGCGCGGCAAGCACCAGCTCTTCCGCTTCAGCAACGACTTCACGCTGCACACCCATTTCAGGATGGACGGCGCTTGGAGGATCTACGCTCGTGGGCGGCGCTGGAGCGGTGGACCCATGTTCGAAGTCCGTGCCCTGCTGGCGACGAGTGATCATGATGCCGTGGGCTACCGGCTTCCCGTCATCGAGCTGGTTCCGACGGCGGAGGAGGATACCGTCGTCGGGCATCTCGGGCCTGACCTGCTAGGACCCGACTGGAACCTCGACGAGGCAGTCAGGCGGATCGCCGCTCAGCCCGACCGCCCTATTGGCGAAGCGTTGCTGGATCAGCGGAATCTGGCTGGTCTTGGCACGTTCTATCGCGCGGAGCTGCTCTTCCTGCAGGGCGTCCATCCGCGTACGCCCGTCCAGCAAGTCCGTAACCTGCGGCGCATTGTCGAGCGGGGCCAGCAGTTGCTTCAGGCGAACCGGTGGCGGCCTGAGCAGTCAACCACCGGTGACCTGCGACCCGGTCGGCGCAGTTACGTCTACGAACGCTCAGGGCAGCCCTGTCGCCGCTGCGGAACACCCATCCGCACCGAGGAGTTCGGGCCACGAGGCGAGGAACGGCGCAGCTACTGGTGTCCGCACTGCCAGCCGGGGCCTTGAGTGATGCCATCCTGGCCAGGTGGACGACGTAACGCGGGCCGCGTACGAGTCGATGCTGGAGCGCGATTGGGAAGGGCTGCGTCTGCTACTGCATCCGTACCTGCACTGGAATGCGGCCGACGGCACCCGGCTACGCGGTCGCACCAAAGCCATTGAGCGGTTGCAGCATGCGGCGCCGCCAGTGATGCCCGCCACGGTCGAGTTGCGCGACGGACAGATCTATCGCTGGCAAGAGCCGCAGGCACCCGAACGGTGAAGGTGAACGCTCCATGCTGTCAGTGGAGAGCCGTTGCAGCCCAGTGAAATAGGCTCCCCTTGTGTCCTCACCTTCCTCACTGCTGAGTGCTCGGATTGAAGCCGTCGCCGGCATTGACCCGGAACTCCGGCCTGCCACAAAGCCACAGTTCGGCCACTACCAATCGAACGTGGCGCTGCGCCTGGCCAACACCGAACGCAAGTCACCGCGTGAGGTTGCTGCGGACATCATGGCCAGGTTGGAGATTGCCGACCTGTGCGAACCGCCCGAGATTGCCGGTCCCGGCTTCATCAACTTCCGACTGCGAACCGAGGTGTTGGCTCAGGCGGTAACCGACCAGCTCGCCGACCCCGACGCGGGCGTCACACAAACATCGGACGCTCAGGTTGTGGTGATCGACTATTCCTCTCCCAACGTCGCCAAACAGATGCACGTCGGGCATCTGCGCTCGACGGTCATCGGCGACTGCCTACGCCGTGTGATCGCCGGCGTCGGTCACCACGTCGTTCCCCAGAGCCACATCGGCGATTGGGGCACCCAGTTCGGGATGCTCGTGGAGCAGATTCTGGATGAGGGCATCGACGCTTCAACCCTGACCTTGCCCGAGGCGGAGGAGCTCTATGCCCGTGCCAGCGCGCACTTTCGTGCCGAAGAGGATTTTGCCGAGCGTGCCCGGCGTCGTGTGGTTGCTCTGCAGTCCGGCGACGAGCTGACCCGGGGCATCTGGCGTGAGCTGATCAGTATCTCGCTGGCGGGTTTCAACGCGGCGTACCAACGGATGGGCGTACTGCTCACCGATGATGATCTTGCCGGCGAATCCACCTACAACGATGATCTTCCGTCCCTTGTCGCTGAGCTGGAGCGCAACGGTACGGCAGTGATCGATGATGGCGCGCTATGCGTCTTTGTCGACGGCTTCGCTGCCCCCATGATTGTTCGGAAGAGCGATGGAGGTTTCGGCTACTCCGCAACGGATCTGGCAGCGATCCGGCATCGGGTGCGCGACCTGCATGCCAACCGGATCATCTATGTAGTGGATGCGCGGCAGTCCGATCACTTCGATTTGGTTTTTGCCGTCGCCCGTAAGGCGGGTTTTCTGCCGGACGACGTGATCACCGAGCATGTCGCGTTCGGCACCGTCCTAGGCACCGATGGCAAGCCGTTCAAGACCCGCGAGGGTACGGCGGTGACCCTCAACACGCTGCTGGACGCCGCTGAGGAGCAAGCCGCGCCGCCGGTGGCACTCGCCGCGATCAAATATGCCGACCTGTCCAACGGGCTGAACAAGGACTACGTCTTTGATGTCAGCCGGATGGTGCAAACCACGGGCAACACCGGACCCTATCTGCAGTATGCGCACGCCCGGGTAACTCAGGTCCTGCGCAAAGGTGCGGCTCGAGGTTATGGCGAGCAGTCGAAGGTGCTGGTGCTGGACGAACCTGCAGAGCAAACGCTGGCATTGTTGCTTATCCGGTTCGGGGATGTCGTTGAGGAGGTGGCACGGACTCTTCAGCCGCACAGGCTGTGCAACTACCTCTATGAGTTGTCGGGTGCATTGGCCATCTTCTATGAGCAGTGTCCGGTGCTGCAGTCCTCGGGTGCCGTTCGGGATTCGCGGCTGGCGCTCTGCTCGGCCACGAAGCGGGTGCTCGCCGCCGGACTCACCATGCTTGGAATCGAGCCCTTGGAACGGATGTAACTCCCATCGCGTAGTAGTGCGCTGCTGCGGGACTACCGCAACTGGTCCGGGTTGACCTGGCGGTCAGCCGCGAGCCAGGCGGCGCCGACAATGCCCGCCGTGTTCAGCAGCTTGGCTGGCACGACCTCCGCGTTGAGCTTGAGCTTCGGGATGAACTTGTCGGAATTCTTGCTGATGCCACCGCCGATGACGATCATGTCTGGCCATAACAGGGCTTCAAGTCGCTCGAAATAGCGCTGGAGTCGTGGGACATATTCACTGAAGGAAAGGCCATGCTTCTCCCTCACGCTGGCGGCGGCACGCGTCTCGGCGTCGTGGCCGTCGATCTCGAGATGACCCAGCTCGGAATTGGGGATCAATACGCCACGGTAGACAATCGCCGTGCCGATGCCGGTACCGAGGGTTGCCAGGATCACCAAACCTGGATGACCCTTTGCTGCTCCGTAGTGCACCTCGGCGATACCGGCCGCGTCAGCGTCGTTGACCAGCAGAATGTCGCGACCCAGGCGATCCTCGAAGATCTTCTCGGCCTCGGCGTCGATCCACGACTTGTCGATATTGGCGGCAGAGCGGGTCTTGCCGTGCGTCACCACAGCAGGGATGGTGACGCCGAGCGGCCCGTCACCAATGACGTCGGCGAATGCGTCTACGATTTCGGCGACCACCGCTGCCACGTTCTTGGGTGTCGACTTCTGAGGCGTGGTGATGCGAAGTCGCTTCGTCGTGAATTCGCCAGTCGCGAGATCGACGGGCGCTCCTTTGATGCCGCTGCCACCGATGTCGATGCCGAGTACGGGCGCGCTTCGTCCCTTTTCTTCGCTCATGCTGGGAGCCTAGCGATATCGGGCCTCTGGGGGGAGAGGCTGATTTCGGCACACCGTTATTGAAATGCGCCAGAGCGACTTAGCTGGCGGAGACACCACGCATAGAGCGTGGGGTCGAACTCGTATGCGTTGGAGAAGTAGAAGCCGTAGAAGCGGCGGTATACATCGATCCAGCGGATAATTTCAGGCCCGTGCCGTTCCACGGCGAGCCCCTCCAGCCAGGCCGCATCCGCGGCCGCGTCAGCATACGGCTCGAGCTCGAGGAAGATCAACGCCCCAGCGACATCCATCAAGGGGTCAGCGTGCACGGTGTGCGGGCTGAAGTCCGCGATTCCGGTGACAACTGGCCCCTGCGGGCCTTGGCTGAGGTACGCGTTGGGCGGACAGACGTCACCGTGAACCAGCGCTGGTGCGACGGACCGCTGCGCGAGGTCGCTATGGAGCTGGTTCCAAACCTCGGCTACGTCGGGAATGTCGCGTTCCAGCTGATCTCTGCTGCTCTGCGTCGGCCCTCTGAGCATGTTTGAGAGAAGCTCAGCAAGCGTGCCGAATTGCCGTGGCGCCTCCTCGCCGACGAGCCGTGCGAATCCCGGCACGGGACTTGGCAGGTGTTGCACCCGTTCGGTGGCATCAAGAAAGCTGACGAGCGCTGGGCGGCGCTCGGCAATATCGGCATGTTGCAACCAACCTGAGAAGTTCCGGCCCGAGAACCGGCGATCCACGGTGAAGAACCGCCCGTTGCGCTCGCCCATCTCGATGATCAGTGGCAGTTCCAGGCCGATGTCGCTGCCCCGCCAGCTTTGATAGAGGGCTTGCAGCTGTGCAGCTGTCTGGCGGGGCGCCTCATGTCCGTTCCGATAGAGCCGCAGTACCCGCTCATAGTCAATCGCGAACACCTCGCTCTCGCCCCCCGAGCCGATTAGTTGATCCCGGCCGATCCCGAACGCCGCTAGCAGCTCGGCTTCCCCTTGATGATCATCAGCGCGCACCGCCTCGACTCTTCGATGCTGGCGCTCGGCGGCGCGAGCGGTGCGGGCCCGATCCAGTTGGCTCAGCGCCAGCTCCCGCGCAGGCTGCTCATCGAGCTGATGCGCCACGGCGTTCACCGGGCCCTTTGGTGTGTGGATGTGTACGTCGGCCAGCCGGAGCAGCCGCTGCAGCGGGCCCTGCTCGATTCGTACCGACTGTGTCTTGGCATGTGGCACCACGTCGCGTACGTGAGTGAGCCAGCCATGCTCGGTGATCAGGGTGCGGTCGTCCCAGCCATAACGGAGAGTCCAGAAGTCGAACCACCGTAGCCAGCGGGCGCGTTTCGGAGAGGGGTGCAGCTCGATGGCATCAAGATCGAAACCTGGCAGTACCCGTCCGATGGCAAGCTCAACCTCGTCCAGGGTGGCGACTGGAAGCAGCACGCTCGAGGCGCTCGACTCATTGTTGTCGCTGTCCTCGTGGGCGTAGCCGAGGATATCGACGTCCATCCGGTACCAACCCAGGGGCTTCCAGAGCAGCGACTGGCCGACCTTGACACCTTGGATGCGATCGATTGGCACTGATTGGCTTGTCAGATTGGTCAGGCCGCGGGTGACTCGGAGCCCACGCGGTGACTCGGCCAAGGTGAAGTTGAACATGCCGATCAGTCGCCGCCAGACCAGCGTCAGCATGCCGATCAGCAACGGAATCAGGCCACCCAGGGCGTACGGAAGCGCCGCGAGGGCCGCGGTCACCACGAGAATGGTGATCGTGATGGCCGCCGGCACCAGCCATTCCGTTGACAGCAGAAAGCCGAAGATCAGCCGTTGCGGCAGGATTCGAACCAGCGGCCGATCGGCTACCCCCAGGTCGGTGAAGATGCTCGCCGCTGCTTCCTCATCGAGATCGCGGATGCTGGCTCGCTGTCCGTGGGCCCGGGTGAGCAGATAGTCGCGTAGTCGAGAAGCCTTGCCGCGGCTGAGGTAGCGCAGCTTGGTGGTGCTGTTGCCGGCATCAAGGCGCAGCTCGGCAAGCCCGACCATCCGGGCGGCGAGCGGTTGGATGATGTCGACCGACTGGAGTCGCTCGAACGGGATCTTCGTTGATTTTTTGAAGATCGCGCCGGTCTCGATGCGCAGTTCCTCGTCGTCGATCACGAATCGGGTGAAGTACCAGGTAACAAGGCCAGCGATAGCCGCCAGCAGCACAACGGCGCCAAGGATAGGCAGGAACCAAGCCAAGCCACCAGGCTCGAACTGATCTCCACTGGCGCTGGTGACGATCTCTCGGCCCCAGCCGATGGCGATTGCCACCAGGATCAACCAGCCACGGACAAGGGGAGTCAGCGGATGCGGTCGTTCCGTCGGCTTGAGCTGTGCGGCAGCCGGAGCTGGCACCTCTGGCGTGGTGCCCACCATGGGTTCAGCGGGCGAGGTGTGCTGAGGCGGCTGCGAGGCGGTCATAGTCCTGAGGC
>DATEWO010000164.1:0-2981 GCA_035257925.1 Propionibacteriaceae bacterium
GAACCTGACGACCGATCGTGTCGCAACGCTCTGCGTAGGACGCGGCCAGCGAGGCGTCATCACCCTGCTGCGCCTCCCAGCGGCCATAGAGGAGTTCAAATGCAGCCAGCACAGTGGCGATGACAGCTGTTCGCGATGGCAGCACTCCGCCGTGCTCGCGAGCAGCGATGGCAAGTGAGGTGGCACTCGGTACCGGCAACTGATGGTCATCCAGGCTGACATTGATACCGATACCGACCACGCAGGCCGGCCCCTGTGAGGTGTCGACTCGTTCGGAGAGGATGCCGCAGAGCTTGCGGCCGGCAATCAGGACATCGTTCGGCCACTTGAGCACCGCGGGCAGGTTGGCCGCGCGACGCACGCCGTCAGCGACCGCAAGGCCTGCCAACAATGACAACCAGGTCCAGCGAGGCGGGTCGATACCGTCCGGTCGCACAAGGATGGACATCGCAATCCCCGATCCCGGTGAAGCTGTCCAGCTTCGACCCTGCCTGCCGCGACCGGCCGATTGATAGTCGGTGATCAGCACAGTGCCCGCCGCTCCACCGTGCCGAGCCTGGGCCGCAAGGTCGGAATTTGTAGACCCCGTCTCCGTCACCAGATCGACCCGCTGCCACAGACCGCCCGGCCTTACCAGCTCCTGTCGGAGCTCGGCAACGTCGATGGCGTCGTTCGTTGGCATGTCTGGACCTTAGCTGCCGGCGTTTCAGCAGGATGCACGTGGATCTTCGTAACTGGTTAGAGTCCGAGTCATGGATCGCACGATTCCAGCGCCGGACACTCACACCACCGCCGGCAAGCTGGCCGATCTGGACCGCCGGATGGAGGAGGCCGTCCACGCAGGATCAGCAGCGGCCGTCGAGAAGCAACACGCGAGGGGTAAGAAGACGGCTCGGGAGCGGGTCGTGATGTTGCTGGACCCGGATTCGTTCACGGAGCTGGACGAGTTTGCTCGGCATCGCTCGACGTCGTTCGGCATGGAGAAGCGGCGACCCTACGGTGACGGTGTCATCACCGGCTTCGGCAGGATCGACGGACGGCCGGTCTGCGTGTTCAGCCAGGATGTGACCGTCTTCGGGGGCAGCTTGGGCCAGGTGTACGGAGAGAAGATCGTCAAGATCATCGACCTCGCGCTGAAGACCGGCTGTCCGATCATCGGTCTCAATGAGGGGGGCGGCGCCCGGATCCAAGAAGGCGTTGTCTCGCTCGGCCTCTATGGAGAGATCTTCAAGCGCAACACGCATGCCTCAGGTGTCATTCCGCAGATCTCATTGATCATGGGCGCAGCTGCGGGTGGCCACGTCTACTCTCCTGCCCTCACCGACTTCGTCGTCATGGTCGATCAGACCTCCCAGATGTTCATCACCGGGCCCGACGTGATCAAGACTGTGACCGGTGAGGACGTGTCCATGGAGGAGCTGGGGGGAGGGCGTACCCACAACACCAAGTCGGGAAACGCGCACTACCTAGCCGCGGATGAGGAAGATGCGATCTGGTATGTGCGGACCTTGATCGGGTTCCTGCCGCAGAACAACCTCGAAGATGCGCCTGTCTTCGAGGTGGAAAACGCGCTAGAGCCTGACGAGATGGACCGGGACCTCGACAGCCTGATCCCCGACTCGCCCAACCAGCCATACGACATGCACGAGGTCATCTCCCGGGTCCTTGACGACGCCGACTTCCTCGAGGTGCAGACGCTCTTCGCTCCCAACGTGGTAGTCGGCTTTGGCCGGATTGACGGGCACAGCGTCGGTGTCGTGGCCAATCAGCCACTTCACTTCGCCGGATGTTTGGACATCGACGCTTCTGAGAAGGCGGCCAGATTCGTCCGGACGTGCGATGCGTTCAATATCCCGGTGATCACTTTCGTCGACGTGCCGGGCTTCCTCCCTGGTACTGATCAAGAATGGAACGGCATCATCCGGCGCGGAGCGAAGCTGATCTACGCCTACGCCGAGGCGACCGTACCGTTGGTCACAGTGATCACCCGCAAGGCTTACGGCGGGGCCTACGACGTCATGGGATCGAAGCATCTGGGCGCGGATGTCAACCTGGCCTGGCCCACCGCGCAGATCGCGGTTATGGGAGCACAGGGAGCTGTGAACATCTTGTATCGCAAGGAGCTCGCGGCAACTGAGGATGCTGAGATGATGCGTGCGAATCTGATCACCGAGTACGAACACGAACTGGCCAATCCGTACCTTGCGGCCGAGCGCGGCTACGTCGACGCGGTGATCAACCCGCACGAAACCCGAGTAGAGATCACCAGAGCACTGCGGCTGCTGCGCACGAAACGCCAGACCTTACCTCCGAAGAAGCACGGCAACATCCCACTATGAGCAGTGATCAGGAACTGGAGTTCACTGTAGTCAAAGGCTCACCGACAGAAGATGAGCTCGCAGCAGTGGTGACCGTACTCACGACACAATTCACGTCACAGCACTCAGGCCAAGCGAGGCCAGCTCAGTCAGGCTGGTCGGCGTACTGGCGATCACTACGCAGCCCCATCCAGCCGGGCCCTCGTGCCTGGCGAATGTCCGGACGGCCGCAATAGTCTCCCTGCCGACCAATCGCTACGGTGTTGCTACCAATCCTCCTCTGTCTTGACCGAGCGCTGCTTTCGGCAGTTGACAGAAAGGCTCAATGGTGAGTGCTGTAGATGACATCCTGGCCGACATTCCAATGGATCAGCTAGCTGCGCAACTCGGAGTTGACGAGGCAACCGCCGAACAGATGACGCGTCAGGCAATCCCGGCCCTTCTTGGCGGAATGCAAGCCAATGCCGAAGATCCCGCCGGCGCAGGTCGCTGGCTGGAGCGCTCGGCCAGCACCCCAGTGATCTGATCGATGGCGGTGTTGATCTCAACCAGGTGGATGCCAATGACGGTGAGAAGATCGTCGGCAACATCTTCGGCCCCAATCAAGATCAAGTCGTGCAGACTCTCGGCGGCAACCTCGGTGGTCAGGCAGGCGAGCTGATC
>DATEWO010000165.1:0-8976 GCA_035257925.1 Propionibacteriaceae bacterium
CCGGCACTTGACAGGCAACAGCCAGCTCCGCGGCACCCGTCCTGAAGGAGCCGACGAACCCGTCGCGGGAACGTGTGCCTTCGGGAAAGACCACCACCGTCCAACCGGTGGCCAGCAACCTTGCTGGTGTGCTCGTCAGCACATCAGCGCTCCGCTCGATTGGGAAGGTATCGAAAACAATCGCCGATCCGCTGGCACGCCACCAGCCGTCGAAGAAGTAGTCGGCCTCAATGCCCACTGCAGTCCGTCGCCGGCGTTCCGGCGGCAAGGTCGACAGCAGCACCGCCGTGTCCAAGTGCGACGCATGGTTGGCCATGATCAACGCCGGCCCCTGCAACTGGCGGAGCTCGTCGAGTCCATAAACCTCCAGCGAGAGTTCTTTCCGCAGCAGATTCTTGACGCCAACCACCTGGACGCCCTCGCGTAGCGCTCGGACCGGAGCCAATCGGGCCCAACCTGTCGGAAAGGCCGGTCTATGCCGTGTCGGTGCAACGGACGCTGCGGCATCCGGCTCGAGCTCAGCGGAGACCCGTCTCTTCGGCCAGCCGATCTTCATTTGACGTCGACCAGAATCTGCGGTGGAGCGTGCAGATAGCTGATCGAGGGCGTCCTGCCTACCGTCGATGCCACGATCTCGAGCGCGTCAGCAAGGGTGGAGGCAGCGCGAAAACCCATCCGTGCCGCGCTCTCTCGATCGGCCCCAACCCACACAATGTCGCTGCAGTGTCGTTGGGCGGTTGCGGTCTGGTACCACAGGTTCATCGGATGTACACCGTGGAACGCCTGACCGGTGCGGTAGAGGTGGACATACCAAGAGTCGTTGGCGAACTTCTCCTCATAGTCAGCCGCGATCTGTTCAGGGTCGGTCGTGACGGTCAGCACATCTGTGTAGAAATCCACGTACGAGGGATGGTGCAGCGGAGAAAACTCCGCGTGCAGCGGGTGGTAGACGATCAATGCGCCACCGGGCCGGACAAACGGAGAGCCGGTGTGAGAGCCGAACGCAGCAGCAAGTCCGCTCCACGCAGCAAGAATCGGGTTGGTCACTGAGTCGACGCTGTAGGGGGTGTGCGCTCCCACCCCAAGAACGCCCACATCTGCTGCCGCTGATACCTCAACGAGCTGCTGAGCTGTTATCTGGGCCTGGCTGGACTGTTGGACGGCAGCCGGCGTGCCAGCGGTGACCAGCGTGGCGTGATAGTCGCCCTCGGCGCGGTTCATCAACCGACGTCGCGCCCGCTGCGGACTCCATTCCAGACCCCGGCGCAGGCCAAACCACGTCGCCCTGTCCCTAAGGCTCCATTCCCACTCACGGTGGCCCAGAAACTCAACCGGTGAGGCGAAAACATCATTGTCGAGCACGGCATCGACCTCAAAAACCGGTACCGCCGATGTGACCAGGTCAGCAATCTCGGCTGCGGCGTCGCTCCCCGGATCCCGCGGTGCTGACAGCTGGCCGATAGTAGCCGTCGAGCCGAGTCCGGCGGCGATCGCTGCCGCACCACGGGGTGGCTCGTCGACCAAGTGCACGAAGATCAGCAAGTCGGAGGAGGCGGCCCGTGCATTCAACGCGACTTCAGCGGTTACCGTGCTGCCGATCTTGGCAAGATTGTCGGCATCTTCGGCATCGTGATTGGTCAACAAACCATCGGCGTAGAAAGACCGGAAGACGCGCTCGCCCACAAGGTACTGAAGTTCCTCAGCAGTCATCCGGCGATTCAGACCGTTCGCACTGATGAGAGCAACATCGTCCACCCCGGCGGCCGCAGCCCGCGACAAGACGGCCTCGATCACCTTGCCGCGGATGTCAGGTTGTCGCATTCTGGGCGTCGGCGTTCCGATGTCATCAAAGGCGATCGTCAGCCGCATCTCCGGTTTCAACAGTGCTGAGAGCGGCTCCGAATCGAGCGGTGCATCGAGTGCAGCATTGATCGCCTCGCCGAGGTCAGGCACCCTCGCCAGCGACTCCGCTGGGTAAATCACCCGAGTTCCGAGTGGGAATTTCTCAAGGTGGAAACGATCCCCGTCGGGCACCAGCAGCGGCGGAGTGCGATCGTCGACCTCGAGCACAAAACCAGGTCGGCCCATCTATCAACCTCCTTACGTCGGCAGCGCCCAGCGCGGCGTGATCGGTTTGATCTTCCATTCCACGACGGACCACTGGTTGCGATAAGCAGCCCGCATCAGCGGGATGTCCGGGCTGACTGCTACCGCGTTACCCACGGTTTCCAGCATCGGCAGATCTGAGTGGGAATCTGCGTACGCGAAACTTCGGTCCAGGTCGACGTTATGCGAGGTCGCGTAGTGCTTGAGCCAAGCAGCTCGAGACTCCCCTACCAGCGGCGGCGCGGTAAGAAACCCGGTACAGCGGCCGTCGTCGTCGACGCCAAGCTCGGCGGCGACGATGACGTCGAACAGCGGCTGGATCGGCCGAGTCAGCGGCCGTACCACTCCAGTGATCAAGATCGTGGTGTGTCCAGCGGCACGATGTTCCCGGATCCTCCGCACCGCCTCAGGCGAGAGCCTGCTCAAGATGTGGGGAGCCAGCGACGTGTCGACGAAGCGCTCCAGGGCGGCCAGGTCAGCCCCGCGGTAGCGCCGGTAAACCGCACGTAAGAAGGTGCCGCGGTCTCGTTGTTCGGCGCGCAGGTATGACGGAAGGCGCCGCATGACCTGGCCGACTTCGGCAAGCTGACGGGTGCGTGACAGCTCCGGTAGTCGAGCCCAGAGGTATTGCTCGATCACGTTGGTGGACATGATCGTGCCGTCGAGGTCGAAGATCGCCAATGCAGTGGCGCCAGCGGCATCCTTGGCCAGGTCCTTCATCGTGGTCGGCCGGTTGCCACGCTTACTGCGGATTGCGTCCATCCGGCGTACCGGGGCCGTGATGGACGGACAATGCACCTCCTGGATGTAGATCTTCCAGTCGAAGACCGAGGTATCAAAGGCAAAGGCAGCTTGATCATCGGGATGCAGCGCCTGGGTGAGGGCGAAGGTCTTGTCATCCACGAAGTGCAACTCCGACTGCGCGTACTCCTTGTAGAGAGTGTGATAGCGCCGCAAGAAATCCAGGCGTACCCGAGTGCGATCCAGGTCCTTGGCGATCTTGCGGGTGCGATCCGAACGCGGCGCCTGGGCCAGGAAACGCTCGGCCAGCTTGTGGGCGCGTTCTGAGGTGGACAGCAACCGCTCAATTGACGAAGCGCCGGGAAACGTCCACTGCCGTAGCCGGGCCGCCCCGCGTGGGCCGCCTTCGAAGGGGTGGGCCAAGAAGTAAGCGCGGATGTAGCTGTAGAGCTCCTTGAAAGTCAGTGGATTCCGAGCACCGGAGTTCACGTGGTAGTACTCCGGCTGCCCGATCTCGGGCGAGGTGGCGCACACCGCGAGAATGGCGTTCACCACATGATCACAGGGCACGATGTCGACGATCGCTTCCGGCGTCGCCGGAAACTCCGGAAGTTCACCGCGCCCGTATGCCAAGATCAGCGGCTCCGCCATCTTGAAGCCTTCGATCCAGCCTGGATAAGGATGCAACCAGGAGGATTCGACGATTGCTGGTCGGACGATTGAGACGTGCACGTCCCGGCCAACATCGGCCACCACGCGTTCACCGAGTGCCTTGGTGAAGGTGTAGACGTCGGTCCAGCCCAGCGAGCGAGCCCGCTCGCTACCGGCTTTGACAAGTTCCGACTGGACCCACTCGATGCGGCGACGCTCGGTATCGGCGGCAGTAGTCAGGAACCCGGCCTGCCGGTGCTCGCGCTCAGCCTCCTTGCGGAGCTTCGCAAGCTGGGCAGAGGTGCGCGACTCCTCCTCGATGAGATCCCGCATGGCGATGCCAGCGGCCGCCTCGGTGTCGTAATCGATGTCGTGAACGTGCGGAGCTTCGGGAATCGCACCGCGCCGCCGGCCAGCGGTGTACGCGGTTGAGATGTGCACGTAATGCGGGATCTTCCGCAGCTGCCCTGCGTCGTCGGTGATCGCCTCGAGCATGCGATCCAGCAAGGCCTTGGTGCCGATAACGTTCGTCGTGAAGGCCTGGTCGATCGGAGGGTCAAAGGAGACGTCGCCCGCGCTATGCACCACGATGTCAAGATCGCTCGGCAGTTGCGGGACATTGGGCAGATCCCCCTCGATGACATCGACTCTGGTCTCGAGAAGCTCCGCCGCGCCTCCGGCGGCCTCCCGAACGTCGTTGAAGATCGGCTTCTTGACGACCGCGATCATTCGCTCCCGCGCACTTGCGGAGCCCTTACGGCGGACGAGGACTGACGGCCTGGTCTCAGGTAGTTCGGTCAGGATCTTCCACAGCAGCTGTTCGCCGATGAAGCCGGTCACGCCGGTCATCACAATCTTCTTCCCGGCTAGCAGGTCGCGCAGCCGGCCATCGAGCCGTTGGACGGAGCGGTCCGTGTCGGCGGACGCGGCGGTCATGTGTAGTTGCTCCCTGTGGTGCTGCCCAGCTGCGCGGCCAGGAGGGCCTCCTCAAGGGTGAAGCGGCCGACGTAGAGCGCGGTGCCAATGATGGCACCTTCCACGCCGATCGAGACCATCTCCTTGATGGCCAAGATGTCTTCGATGGTGGAGATGCCGCCGCTGGCGATCACCGGCCGGTCGGTCTCCTCGCATACCCGATGGAGCAGCTCAAGGTTCGGGCCGCGAAGCATGCCGTCAGCGGATACGTCGGTGACCACAAATCGGGCGCAACCCGCGCGGTCCAGCCGATGCAGCGTCTCGCGGAGATCGCCGCCCTCCCGAGTCCAGCCCCGCGCGGCGAGCTTGCTGCCTTTGACATCCAGACCGATGGCGATCCGCTCCTGGTAGCGGTCGATTACTTCCTCGCACCACTCAGGGCGCTCCAGCGCGGCGGTACCGATGTTCACCCGAGTGCATCCGGTCCCGAGTGCCCGCTCCAGCGAGTCGTCATCACGAATGCCGCCGGAGAGCTCGACATTTAGCCGGAGGTGTGTGGTGAGCTCGGCGACGATCTCGGCATTGCTGCCCCGGCCGAAGGCGGCGTCCAGGTCGACAAGATGAATCCACTCCGCGCCCGCATCTTGCCAGCGTTGGGCAGCAGCGCGTGGATCACCAAACCGTTTCTCCGAATCCGCCTCGCCCTGGACCAGCTGCACCGCCTGTCCTCCCGCGATGTCGACCGCAGGCAACAGTATTAGCCGGTCAGCACGAGCGCGCTGTGAAGGACTTGCCGCATGCACCAGATGACCCTATCGCCAGCAGCTGGTTACGCCGGTGTTCAATTGCTCGCTCCGCTCGCTGCGGATCGCCCTTGGAGGCCGCCGACTTCGTCGTCACTCGCGGACGAAAACGTGTCCGCTCATTCCTCCTCATCACGGCGGCGGGCGATCCGGACGCTTGGACTTTGGCAGCTTCGCCACTATCAGGTCGTACGAGATGTCGATCATCTCCCGGATCTCATCAGAAGGGATCGTTCCATCGAGGGCGAAAGTGTTCCAGCCGTGCTTACCGATATACGCCATCTTGGTCGCGGAGCCCTGGTAGCGGTCGAGCAACAGATCGGCAGCCTCGCGGTCACCACACTTCAAGCCGATCGTCGTCTGGTTCTCGACAGGTCCGAGAAAGGCAAAGATCTTGTCGCCCACCTTGGCAACCACATCACCTTCCCAGGGCTCGTCCTGCCAGGCGCCCGGCTTGCTGAGGCAGTAGTCGAGCCACCGACTGCTACGTACCATTCGGCCCGGCTCCTCAAAACGTTTCGACCCAGTTGGCGATCAGACGAGCACCGGCGTCGCCTGACTTTTCGGGATGGAACTGGGTAGACCAGAGCGGACCTTCCTCCACCGCCGCTACGAACCGGTCGCCGCCATGTTCGGCCCAGGTGATGCGCCGCTGCGGGGCCGCTGGCAGCCTGCGTACTCCGTAGCTGTGCACGAAGTAGAAGCGGTCGGATTCGATACCGGTGAATAGCTGGCTGCTGTTGGCTGCCTGGATGGTGTTCCATCCCATGTGCGGCAGTCGTTCAGCCTGGAGTTGTTCCACCAGCCCGGGCCAGATGCCGCATCCTTCGGTCCGCACGCCGTGCTCAATCCCCGCCTCGAACAGCACCTGATGGCCGACGCAGATAGCAAGCGTGGGGCGCCCGCTGGTCCGACGCTTGGCGATAATCTCTGGGCCGCCGACGGCCACGAAGCCTGCCATGCATGCGGCAAAGGCTCCTACGCCGGGTACCACCAGGCCATCGGCATCGGTAGCGAGCCGCGCATCGGCGGTCACGGCGACGTCTGCGCCTGCTCGGGCGACTGCTCGCTCCGCCGAACGGATATTGCCTGATCCGTAGTCGAGGACGACGACTGTCGTCACAGAGTTCCTTTGGTGCTTGGTATGTCGTTTGTCCGCGGATCGAAGGCAATCGCGTCGCGCAGAGCGCGCGCCAGCGCCTTGAACTGACATTCGACGATGTGGTGCGGGTCGCGGCCGGAGATCACGGTCAGGTGCAGACAGATGTGGGCGTGGAAGGCAACCGTTTCCATGATGTGGCGGGTCAGGGAGCCTGCATAGGGAATGCTCGCTGCGACCCCCGCGACGCCCTGGGAACCACCGATCACCGCGTACTCCTGCCCAGTCGGCTCCCCCGTGTGAACACAGTAGGGTCGCCCGGAGACGTCAACCACAGCCTGCGCAAGCGCCTCATCCAGCGGCACCAGTGCATTCCCGAAGCGCCGAATCCCGCTCTTGTCGCCCAGTGCCGAACGAATGGCCTGGCCGAGTACGATCGCGGTGTCCTCGACCGTGTGGTGGGCGTCGATGTGCAAGTCACCAGCGCTCTCAACGTCGAGGTCGATCAGCGAGTGCTTGGCGAAAGCCGTCAGCATGTGATCGAAGAATCCGACCCCGGTTGAGATCTGAGCGCGACCCGTGCCGTCGAGATCGACGCTGACCCTGACCTTCGACTCGGAGGTCTGCCGTTCCAGAGTTGCCGTTCGGCCCAAGCTCATCGAGTCTCCTTGTGGATTTCGTTTCCGAGTACTGCGGAAAGTGCGTTCTTGAAAGTCTGCATCTCCGACGGCGTGCCGGCTGACACTCGGAGCCAGCCGTCGGGTCCGGTTTCCCGAATCAGCACCCCGCGGTCGAGCAATGCCTGCCACACCGCGTGGCGGTCGCTGAACCGCCCGAACAGCACGAAGTTGGCGTCTGATTCAGCAACCTGCAGCCCCCGGGCGGCCAGCCAATTCGCCAGGTCATCACGGGCCCGACGGAGTTGATCAACCTTCGCGAGCATCTCTGGCGCGTGCGCGAGAGCCACCCTAGCCGCGGCCTGGGTGAGCGCAGAAAGGTGATAGGGCAGCCGTACGATGCGGAGCGCTTCGACGAATGCGGGAGCCGCCGCCAGGTAGCCCAGCCGGCCGGCCGCGAAGGCGAAAGCCTTGGACATGGTCCGGCTGACCGCAAGTCGCGGGTAGTGCGGAAGCAGCTCGAGCGCGCTGGGAGTGCCATTCCGCGCGAACTCGTAGTAGGCCTCGTCGATGACGACCACACCCGGTGCGACATCACAGACGGCCCGAATGGTCGACAACCCGACGGCGGTACCTGTGGGGTTGTTCGGACTGGTGATCAACACCACATCCGGTCGGGTGTCCAGGACCGCGGCGACCGCAGCGTCCGGGTCGATGGTGAAGTCATTGCGGCGGGGGGCCGTGCACCACTCGCTGTGGGTGTCGCGGGCGTACTCGGGATACATCGAGTATGTCGGCGTGAAGGAGAGCACCCGCCGACCTGGACCGGCGAACGCCAGCAGCACCTGCAACATCACCTCATTGCTGCCATTTGCCGCCCAGATCTGCTCCGCGCTCAATCCGTAGCCGAGGTAACGAGCAAGATCGGCACGCAGCGCCAGCGCGTCACGCTCTGGGTAGCGGTTCATGGAGCGACCGGCCTCAGCAACTGCCGCTGCGATCTCGCTGATCACCCGCTCGCTCGGCGGATACGGATTCTCGTTGACGTTCAAGCAGACATCGACATCGAGCTGAGGCGCTCCGTACGGCGCCTCACCGACCAGCTCGGGTCGAAGAGGAAGCTCGTCGAGTGCCGGATTCGCGGTGGCTCCCGACATCACTGCGCGCGTGTCGACGGGAAGAACCTGCGGGCGATTGCTGCGCCGTGAGCCGGCAAGTCCTCGGCGTCTGCGAACACCTCAACCTTGCGGGCAACCTCCGCGAAGGCAGTCTGGCTGTAGCTGACGACCTGCATCATCTTGAGGAAGCTCCGCACATTCAGGCCCGAGGAGTGGCAGGCGCATCCGCCCGTCGGCAGTACGTGGGTGCTGCCCGCGCAGTAGTCACCCAGCGAAACCGGGGACCACGGACCCACGAAGACCGCTCCCGCGTTGGTGATCAAGGATGCCACCTGCTCCGGGTTAGCGGTTTGGATCTCGAGGTGTTCGGCAGCGTAGCCGTTGGCCACGTCAATGCCTTGCTCGATGTCATCCACCATGACCATCGCAGACTGGCGACCCGCCAATGATTGGACGATCCGCTCCACGTGCTTGGTCGACGGCACCTGTGCGGATAGTTCGGCCTGAGTGCCCTCGGCCAGCTCGTCGGAGTCAGTGATCAACACCGCGGCGGCGAGCGGATCGTGCTCGGCCTGGGAGATCAGATCGGCGGCTACGTGGACCGGATCCGCAGTGCTGTCCGCCAGTACCGCGATCTCGGTCGGCCCCGCCTCGGCGTCGATACTGACGCGACCCTTGAGCAGCCGCTTCGCCGCGACGACGTAGATGTTGCCTGGTCCGGTGATCAAGTCGACCTGGCGGCAGAGATCGGGCACACCATAGGCGAACATGGCGATCGCTTGCGCTCCCCCGACTGCATAGACCTCGTCAACACCGAGGATGTGGCAGAGCGCCAAGATGCTGGGATGCGGCAGCCCGCCGAACTCGATCTGGGGCGGCGAGGCGAGCGCGATGGAGGGCACACCGGCAACCTTGGCTGGGACGAC
>DATEWO010000166.1:0-4522 GCA_035257925.1 Propionibacteriaceae bacterium
GCGGCCGCGTGCCTCGCCGGCCAGCAGGTCCAGTGGCGCGTCTAGCGCGGCTTCGATCTGTTCGGCGGTCAGCGAGGTAGCGCGCGCTCCGGCCAGCTCGACGGCCAGCGGCAGTCCCTGCAGCCGATCGACGATGCGCCACACGACCGCGACGTCGATCGCCGCGCCCGGATCGGCAGAATGTGCGCGGATGACGAACAGCTCGGCAGCCGCCGCAGTGACCAGCCCGCCCAACGGCAGCACCTGTTCGCCGACAATCCCCAGCGGTTGCCTGCTCGTCGCCAGGACGCGCAGATGCTCGCACTGGTCGACAGTACGGTGACCAGCGACGCGACAGCGTCCACCACTTGCTCACAGTTGTCCAGCACGAGCAGTACGTCGCGATCCGTCAGGTAGTCCGCGATCGCGCCGATGCTCCGCTCGCCCGGCTCGGCGACGTGCAGAGCATCGGCCAGCGCCGAGACGACCTGTTGCTCGCTGGCAGCCGCGACCAGCTCCACGAACCACACACTGGGGGCAGCTTCCGCCCGCCCGGCGGCGATGGCCAGCCGGGTCTTGCCCACCCCACCTGGCCCGGTCACGGTGACCAGCCGTGACGAGCCGAGCAGCTCGCGCACCAGAGCGAGCTCGCTCCCGCGCCCGAGCAGCGGTGTGATCGGCGCCGGTACGGCTACCACGCGCGGCGCGGGTGCGGCAAGTGCCGGATCCTGGGTCAGGATCGCTTCTTCCAGCCGCTGCAGTTCGGGCCCCGGCTCCACGCCGAGCTCATCGATCAGGGTGGTCCGGGCGTCCTGGTAGGCGCGCAGCGCGTCCGCTTGCCGGCCGCTGAGATACAGCGCACGGATCAGCAGCGCTCGCAGACGCTCACGCAGCGGGGCCTCCTCGACCAGCGCCACCAGCTCGCCCACAACCTCGGACGCCTGACCCGCGTCCAGGTCAGCCGACAGGCGCCGTTCAAGGACGTCGCGCCGCTCCTCATCCAGCCGCGCGGCCAACCCCCGCGCCCAAGTGGTGTCGGCCCACTCGGCCAGCGCCGCGCCGTGCCAGAGCGCGAGTGCCTCACGGTGCCGGCCCGCGTCAGCGAGTGCAGTGAACCGATCCAGGTCCACCGTGCAGCCGTCAGTGTCCAGGCGGTAGCCCCCAGCAACGGACTCCACCCGCGAGTGTCCCAGCGCACGCCGAAGATCCCGCACATACCCGTGGACAAGATTGACCGCAGACGCCGGCGGTTGCTCCCCCCACAACGCATCAATGATGCGGCTCTGTACGACCGGTCGGCCGCGATGCACCAGCAGCAGCGCCAGCAGCGTCCGCACCTTCGCCGCCGTAACGTCGATCTCGGACCCGTCGCCAGCTCTCACCCGCAGCGGGCCGAGCAGCCCGAACTCCATGGCCCCCAGCGTAAGATAGCTCCAGCCGGACTCCAGGCGGGCTCCACCACCCGCTCGCATGCTTGAGAAGTAGCTCTCCTGCGGCCACACGATCGGATCGCTGAACGGGACGCTTTGATCGACCTGTCCACTAGTCGAATGGAGAAATGCGATGTCGGCAATCATGTTCGTTCGCATCACGTCGGCGCTGACCGCGGAGGAGGTCGACCAGCGGCTCACAGAGCGCAAGCCGCGTTTCCTCCCAGTCGCGGGCCTGATACAGAAGATCTACGGCCGCGACCCTGCGACCGGTGACCTGTGCGGGATCTATTGCTTCGACAGCGGCGACGCCCTCACTGCCTTCCAAGAGTCTGAACTCGCGGGCACGATCCCCGGTGCCTATGAAGCAACCACTGTCCGGCGCGAGGTCTACGACGTTCTCTACCTGCTCCGGCCGAACCGAGGACCATTCACCCCGACCTCGGCAATCACGAGCATGGAAGGCTGATCATGTCCGGCACAACGCAGATCGAGAGCCACTGGGCGCGAGGGGACGTGTACGCGCTGATCGTCTCCGCGCTGCAGCAGGCCGGCAAGTCACCGGATTCGCTGACAGTCGAGGACCTAGCCCCTGTGGATCACTTCCACGCCCGCGGGTTCCCCGCCACCGTCGACCTCGCCGATCACCTGCCCATCAAATCCACCGACCACGTTCTGGATATCGGCTGCGGGATAGGCGGACCGGCGCGGTACTTCGCGAAGCGGTTCGGCTGCCGGGTCAGCGGGGTGGATATCACCGGCCCATTCATCGATGCGGCCAACAAGTTGACTGCGCTGCTGGGAATGACCGGCCAGGTCAGCGTCGAGCAGGGCGACGCCCTCTCCTTGTCGTACCGGGGCGAGACGTTCGACGGCGCCTACTCCCAGCACGTCACGATGAACATCCCGGACCGGGCCCAGTTCTTCGCCGAGGCGTTCCGGGTGCTCAAGCCGGGCGCGTTCTTCGGGCTCACCGAGCACGGGCTCGGTCCCGTCGGCGACCCGTACCACCCGCTGCCGTGGTCGGAGGACGGCACCGGTGAGTGGCTGGCCACACCAGAGGACACCGTCGAGCGACTCAGCGGAGCCGGATTCGTCGACATCGATGTCCAGCACTCCGGCCCGAAGTACATCGCCGCGTACGGCCAGATGATCGCCGCGGCGGAGCGAGGTGAGTTGCCGACGTTGGGTATCCATATCTTGCTCGGTGACAATGCGTTGCAGAAGGCGCGTAACTCCAAGCGCAGCATCGAGGAAGGTCGCACCCACCCGATTCAGGTCATCTGTCGCAAACCCAGCTGACCGACAGCGAGCGGATACTCGACCTCGGCATCGCCGCGTCCCGCGAATCACGGATACGTTCCAACTGCCTTTACGGCGACCAGTATGGGTAGCGCGTTGAAGATCTCGCGGGCGACGTAGCGCTTCAAGCAGCGGATGATCTCGGGCTTCGACAGACCTTCGTGAGTGCGGCGCTCGGCGTAGGCGCGGGTGCGCGCGGTCGTATCGGAGGCGGCCAAGAACGACAATGTCGAGCGCATTGTTGGCGCCACGGTCACCACCGCGGTTGAGCCCGGTGTCGGTGGGTGCGTCCGCTGCTGGCGGGGATCGGCGCGGCGCCGCAGAGGTGGGCGAAGGCGGCTTCGGGCTTGATCCGGTCAAGGTTGTCGCCAGCCCTGATGAGCACCTGGCCGGCGCCTTCGGGTCCAACGCCGGGAAGGTCAAATAAGGCCGGGGCGACCTGGTGCACGAGTTGATTGAGCTCTCGGTCGGCTTCGGCGATCCCCTCTGAGAGCTGTTGATGGCGACGGGCCAGTCGGCACAGTGCCGTCTTGGTGACGTGTTCGGTATCGCCGAGTTGGTGTCCTGGGCGGAGTCGTGCGCAGGCCGCAATCAGCTTCAGGGTGGGCACGTGCCGCAGCTGCTCGCGCAGCTGTGCCGGTCCGCTGACGATCAAGGATTTGATTTGATTAATGGCCTGACTTCGGGTTTTGACGGCGCTGGATCGGGCGACGCGAAGCGCCGGATTGCCTCGACCCGGCCGTCGCGTAGCTTCGGCACCACCGAGGCAGCACCGGACAGCGCAGCCCGAACAGCCGAATAGGCGTCCAGCGGATCCGACTTGCCGTGGGCCCGCCGCGTCCGTCGATCCGGTCTGTCGACATCGACGATGAGGATCCCTGCCTCACGGAGATCGGGATCGGTGGACAAGCCAGTGATGGGCGCCTTTTGCGCAGGCTCCTATGAGGTCACACCGCCCGGCCGTTCGCGTGCAACGATGTCATCCACCGGGCCGACGGATCGACCGAAAGACAGCAATCTTTGCGTCAGCGGAGAGTCAGACCTGGCGGATGACGTCAGCCATATCCTCACTGGCTTACGGTCGGCGGCGCCCGTTCGGCCCTTCCCGCTGAGGCACTCATCTCTAACGCCGCGCTTGCCAGATCGACTGCTGAGTCATCACCCGCCGCCTACTCCGCCTCGTCTCCACCGCCTCTAAATCGCCGTGATGTCTCAGACCGCCGCACTTCCGTCCGACGTACCCCCTCGAACTCTCAAAGCTTTGAGTCGAACACAGACCCGTGAATACCCTCGCGATGGGCGGGGTGGTGCGACGTCGGGCGTCACCCGGCGCTGGGAGTGAGCTGTTGGATTTAGGCGGCTGGATTGAGGGTCACGGTATGGCCGAGCTTCTCCAGTTGCCCAACCAGCCGTCGGGTGTGGGCTTCGTCGTTGCGTCGGCGGTGCCAGTCGGCACCGAGGTCGTGGTAGGGCTCGTCGCGTTTGAGCATCCAGTAGGCCGAGACCAACATTGAGTGCGCGACTGCGACCTGGGCCCGGCCCATGCCGCGCCGTTTCAGCAGCCGGGCGTGTTGGGCGGCCAGGTAGTTCTTGCCACGCATCCGGCCGACCGAGCCGGCGGCCTCGACCAGCATCGCGGTCAACCACTTGTTGCCGTGCCGCTTCCCGGCCGGGCTCTGTCTGCCGGCGGACTCGTGCATCGCCGGCGCCAAACCGGCCCAGGCAGCCAGATGGGCGGCGGTGGGGAACCTTGACATGTCCGCGCCGGTCTCGGCGACGATGACCTGCGCCACTGTCTCCCCGACCCCGGG
>DATEWO010000167.1:0-4999 GCA_035257925.1 Propionibacteriaceae bacterium
ACTCTGGCGGGGCCGCCGTTGGCACCGTGGACATCGATAGGAAGACCGGTTCATGAAGGGCTCGCGCCGGATCGGTGTCCCGCAACGCAGACACGGCTGACCTTCCCGTCCGTAAACCGCCAGCGAGCGGTCGAAGTAGCCGCTGGATCCATTGATGTCGACGTAGAGGGCATCGAAGGAGGTGCCGCCGTCGGTCAACGCGTTCGCCATCACGGTCGCCGCCGCTGTCATCACGGTAACGGCCTGGGCGCGGGTCAGCCTGCTGGTAGGTCGCGCGTAGTGCATTCGAGCCGCCCATAATGCCTCGTCGGCGTAGATGTTGCCGATGCCTGAGACCAGTTGCTGATCCAGCAGTGCCCTTTTGATCATGGTCTTGCGGCGCCGCAATCGGGCGACGACATCGCCGAGATCGAATTCAGGATCGAATGGGTCGCGCCCGATGTGGGCGATCTCGGCCGGCAGCTCGGCACCGCCCGGCGAGAGCGAAAGCCCACCGAACATGCGTTGATCGATGAACCGCAGGCCAGGCTCGCCGTCGGCGAACGCGAAGACGATCCGGGTGTTGGGCACCAGCGGCGCGTCCGCGGCAGCGAGACGGAACTGCCCACTCATACCCAAGTGGGCCAGGATTGCGTCGCCATCGGTAAACGGCAACCAGAGATACTTGCCGCGTCGACGTGGCTCCGCAAATGTGCGCCCCGTCGTCTGCAGCTCAAAGTCTGCCGGGCCAGTAAGGTGACGCCGCACCGGCCGCGGATGGAGTACGCGTACCCGAGCGATCTGGCGCCCGGTGACGCTGCTGGCAAGACCGCGGCGTACCACCTCGACTTCAGGAAGCTCGGGCACCGACCGCGCTCCGGCGTGCTGAGGAGGAGGGAGAGGACGTGCTTTTCGTCCTCGAGTGACGACGAAGTAGCCGGACTCCAAAGCGCGATCGCAGCGAGCGGAGCGAGCAATCAAACACGGTCAGTGTCAGCGTGTCGGGAGCGGACCCGGGCCGCGGCTGCCCTTCAGCGCGGCGAAAGCCATAGCCGCTGCATTCTGCTCGGCTTCCTTCTTGTTGCGACCGGCTCCAGGTCCATAGCTCTGATCGTCGATGTTGACCGTTGCCTGGAACGTCTTGGCATGATCAGGCCCGGACTCCACTACGTCGTAGACCGGTACGCCAAGGCCGGTCATGGAGGCGATTTCCTGAAGGCTGGTCTTCCAGTCCAGGCCGGCGCCCCGGGTCGCTACTTCAGCCATCAACGGGTCGAACAGATGGTGCACGAGCCCTCGTGCGGCGTCGATGCCATGCTGCAGAAAGACCGCGCCGATCACCGCCTCCATAGTGTCGGCGAGGATGGAGGACTTATCCCGGCCTCCGGTGCTCTCTTCGCCGCGACCCAGGTGGATGACGGCACCTAGGTCGAGTTGTCGAGCAACGTCGGCCAAAGCCCGGGCGTTCACCACAGCGGCCCGCAGCTTGGCGAGTTGGCCCTCCGAGAGGTCGGGATAGGTGACGAACAGGTGCTCGGTCACTACCAACCCGAGCACCGAGTCACCGAGAAACTCCAGGCGCTCGTTGGTGGGCAGTCCACCTTGCTCATACGCGTACGAGCGGTGTGTCAGCGCGCGGTCAAGCAGCTCAGGGTCAACACTCATGCCGAGCTCGCTGAGCAGTTCTCCAGCGGGTAGGCGAAGAGCAGTCGCCTCTGACCGCATCAGGATGAGAGAACCTGTCGCCGGGCTCCGCGGGGGCCGTACTGCCCGCACGAGGGGCACGCCACATGGGGCAGGTGCTTCTCGCGACAAGCCGGATTCGCACAGGTCACCAATGCGGGCACGGAGGCCTTCCACTGGGAACGGCGGTGCCGGGTGTTGCTACGCGACATTCGCCTCTTGGGAACCGCCACGACTTCACTCCTCGTTCCTCCGGGCGCTTTTGCCCGGAAATTTCGTTGCCCGTGGGGCAGTCTGTAAAACATCGTAAGATTCGCTGCCTCCACCCTCAAGGCCTCGCAGCGCTTCCCACCGCGGGTCGAGATGCGCCTGGTGGCGGTGGGCAGGATCGTTGTTGAGGTTGGCGCCACATTCGACGCACAACCCCGAGCAGTCATCCCGGCACAAGGGTTGGAATGGCAAATCAAGCACCACTTCGTCACGCAGCAGCGGCTCGAGGTCGATGAGGTCGCCCTCCAACCGGCTAGCGAGGTCATCGTCCGCCTCGACGCCTGGGTAGACGTACAGCTCTTGGATGCCGACCTCCAGCTCGTCGGAGATGTCACCAAGGCACCGCACGCATTCCCCGCGGACCTCGACCGTGGCGCTCCCGCTGACCAGCACTCCTTCGACCACCGACTCAAGCCGAAGATCGAGTTCGACAGGCGATCCGAGTGGTACACCGATCACGCCGATTCCCAGGTCCGCAGGAGCGTCGACAAATGTTCGAATCACCTTCATTGCGCCCGCACGACGGCCCAATTCGTGGGTGTCGAGGACCAAACCCGAGCGGGGGTTCAGCGGGCGATGCGGCGAACTCATCGCAATCCTTCCAAGCCGAGCGGCCCCGCTCTTCGTCGTGACCGACGCCCAACCCTACCGGCGAGTAGGCCACGGAGCCAAACTTTCTCTACGAGCGTCGTTAGGCGCCCGCCGGGATCCGGTTCCCGATATGAATCGAGAGATGGAACGAGCGCCTCAGGGCCGGCTATTCCGCAAAAGTGCGCTTGTCCAGCCTGGGCAGCTCGCCGGTATCCAAACCGCTGCGCTCCGCCAGCCGAGCGCGAGCGGTCCGCACTTGGCTCGCTGTCTTGTGCAGCACGGACTCAAAACTAGCCATCCGCGCGTCGATGAACTCATCGGTCTCCCGGCGCAGGGCTGCGGCCTCCTGATCGGCCTCGGACCGCATCTCAACAGCGATCTGTTCGGCCAGGCGGATTACCTCGCTGTGCTGCGCGAGGTTGGCAGCGTGATCTCGCGCCTCGGCCAGAATCCGGCCTGCCTCAGCTTCACCTTCGGCGATCTTGTACGCCGACCGGTCGATGACTCGTTGTGCTTCCGCGATTTCCTCCGGCAGGTTCTCGATCACATCATCGATTGCCGCCAGGACTTCGGATCGATTGATCACGCACGATGCCGACATGGGCATCGCGCGCGCGTTGAGAATGAGCTCGCGCAGGTGCGCGAGCTTCTCCTCAGCCGTTCCTTGCCCAACCATGGGCGTTCCTGCCCCCAAAGCCACCACGCTCGTCCCCTTTCGAGTGTGCTTTGCTCCCTAGTGTCGCGCAGATAACCGCCGTCTCACACATCCAGTGCTCCTCCCGCATTCCGAGACGCGACCATTGCCATAGTCCGGGCGGCGATCTTGGCTGGCAGGAATGCTGTCACGTCGCCACCCAACGTCGCTACCTCGCGGACCAAAGAGGATGAGACGAACGCCCACTGCGGAGCGGTAGGCAAAAACATGGTGTCTACACCGGTCAGCTTCCGATTCATCTGTGCCATTTGCAGTTCATAGCCGAAATCAGCAGCCCGCAAGCCCTTGCTGATGATGTCGATGCCCCGAGCCGCACAGAAGTCAACCAGCAGCCCATCGAAGAGGGTCACCTCGACGTTGCTCCACTGCGCACACTCCTCGGCGAGCATCCCGACCCGCTCATCTGGAGTGAAAAGTGCGTTCTTGGACATGTTGGTCCCCACCGCCACAACCACCTCATCGACGACCCGCGCAGTCCGCTCGATGACGTCCAGGTGCCCATGTGTGACGGGGTCAAACGACCCCGGGCACACTGCTCGGGTCATGGCTGTTCCTCTCGGGGTTGGTCGGGCTCCGGGTCAAGCGACCCGAACGCCAGGATGGTCTCACCGTAGGTCCGAGTCCAACGCTTCGCAGCCAGATCCGGCCAGACCAGGGTTGCTGAGCGTCGCGATCGCTCGACAACGATCAACGAGCCCTCGTTCACCCAGCTGTTGGTCACGAGCTGCTCGATCTGGGCGCTGACGATGGGGGTGTCCAGTTCGTACGGCGGATCAGCGAAGACGACATCGAAAGGCTGAGCCGGAGACCTCCGCAGCGCATGTTCGACCGACGCGACGAGGATATCGACCGGCAGTCCGAGGGCTTCGGCGTTGCGCCTGCTGAGCTGTGCAACGCGAGGATCACGCTCGACAAGCAGCACTCGACTGGCGCCTCGGCTGGCTGCCTCCAGCCCGACAGCGCCCGAGCCGGCGTACAAATCGCAGAAGGCCAAGCCGGCGAAGGACTGCTCGGCGGGCACGGCGGCCGTGCCAGCCCAGGCGGCAATTGCGGAGAACAGCGCCTCACGGACACGATCAGTGGTCGGGCGGGTGCGGTCGCCCGGCGGCATTGAGATCCGCTGCCCGCCTCGAGACCCTGCAATGATCCGGCTCAACCGCGCTCCAGCCAGTCCCCTGCCGCGTCCATCTCTACGTCGAGCACGATGTCAGCCAATCCTGGTTCGTTCAGCTCCGGATCCTGGGCGATGCACTGCTCCGCCAACGTGCGGGCCTGGGCAATCAGATCGGCATCCTTCAACACGCGGAGCTGCTTCAGACTTGAGCGGCTCCCGGATTGGCTGGCGCCGAGGACATCTCCTTCACGACGCTGCTCAAGGTCGACCTCGGCAAGCGCAAAGCCATCACGGGTCGCGGCCACAGCATCCAGCCGCTGGCGCGCTGAGCTCTGCTCCTCCGCGGTCGTCAGCAGCAGGCAGACTCCAGGGTGGGCTCCCCGACCGATCCGGCCGCGCAGCTGGTGCAACTGGGAGATACCGAAGCGGTCAGCATCGTGGATCACCATGACCGAGGCGTTAGGCACGTCTACGCCTACCTCGACCACCGTCGTAGCGACGAGCACATCGGTCTCACCAGCGGCGAAGCGAGTCATCACCGCCTCCTTTTCCTCACTCGGCAGCTGACCGTGCACCATCTCCACCCGCACCCCGGCCAGCGGCCCATGGCGCAACTCCTCAAACAGGTCCTCGACGGCAACGGCAGG
>DATEWO010000168.1:0-4365 GCA_035257925.1 Propionibacteriaceae bacterium
TATTGATCTGCCGTGACGTGCTGGACGTAAGGCTGGTCGAACCGCCAATGCTCAGCGTGACGAATTCCTTCCCAGTGAACTACGCCCTGACAGCAGCCGTGCTGGCCTTGGCCGCAACTGCCCTGGCACATCTTCTCTCCCTGGCCACGCCACGGCCTCGGGTGTTCTTCGGTTGGATCGTCGGTCTGCTCACGGTCGCCACCATGGTGTTGCCGTTCGCCATGGAGGGGAGCCTGCAGGGCAAGGTCTGTGCGGCTCTGATCAATATGGTCATCGGTCTGTGCATCGCCAGCCTGCTCACCGCCGTACTCTCCCGGACTGTCGTTGACGCCGAACGCTCCTGGCAGAACCCTTGAGCGAGCGCCGCTGTTGATCATCACGCTGAGTCTGGCTCGGCTCCCAGCAGATTCAGTACGGCGCGCTCGATCTTGCCATGCGTGGTGCCGTCGGCGAGATCAGTGTCTGTCGCGGCCAGCGCTGGTGAGATCGTGGCACCGTCGTTGAAGAGATCGATCACTCGCGGATCAACGTACGACGCCCGTGCCACAGCAGGTGTGTTGCCGAGATAGCCGGCAACTTGTTTCATCGCAGCCGACACGGCACGCTTGCGGGCGCTCATGGTCTTGGCGCGTTCATTGGCCTCCGCCAGTACCACGGCGGCGATCACCGTGCCGTGCCAGGTACGGAAGTCCTTCGCCGACATCTCCTCACCAAGGAGGTCCTTGATATAGCTGTTGATGTCATTGGAGCTGACGTCATGCCAGTGCCGTTCATCATCCTTGTAGGCAAGGAGTTCCGGCCCACCAGCACGCCGCGCCAGTAGGTCGCGTACCGCTCGCAGCACAAGATCATCAGCGAGCGCGACGTAGCGTTCCTGACCGGACTTGGCAATGTAGTTGAAGATCACCGACCCAGCCGCAATGGAGACGTGCTCCTTGTGGATCGTTGCCAGACCGTAGCTGTTGTTGGCCTCCGCGTACGCCTCGCCGCCGATCCGAAAGAAGCCAAGATCAAGGAGTCGGAAGGCGGTCCCCAGTGCCCGCTGGTACGGCATTCCCGGCAGCTGCAGATGCGTTTCGACGACACGTCGCGCTGAGGGAAGTCGGGCTGCGAGCTCCAGCACCTTGTCGTACTTCAGTCGATCACGCTTCACCCGCCATTGCTCGTGGTAGAGGTATTGCCGCCGACCGGCGTCGTCGGTGCCGACGGCCTGCAGGTGCCCGTTGGGCACCGGGCAGATCCATACCTGCTCCCATGCCGGTGGGATGACCAGCAGCTTGCAACGCTGGCTCGCCTCTGGGGTCAGGCGGCTACCGGACTCGTCCAGGTAGACGAACCCCTTCCCGGCGCGCCGCCGGGTCCATCCGGGATCTCGCGGTGAGACCTTTCTCAGCCTCGGCACATATCCGTTGTACCCACCCACGCCGACCCAACACGCTGACAGATCACAGGCCTAAGGCACCTTAGGTACCTCAGACGGTAGTCAGGCAAAAAGATAGGTAATCTCCACGTGTTAGGCCTCCCCGCCTTAGAACCAGGATGGTTCCCAAGAGCAAACAAGGAGGCTGAAATGAGCTTGATCAATGACTACACCTACCAGGTTATGACGGATCAGCGGGAGCGCGATCTGGCTCGACTGGCAGAGAACAACAGGCGGGTTCGGCTCGCGCTGAGCGGTCGCGAGAGCTGGTTCCGCAGGATGTTGTCCCGGCGCGGACAACGCCGCATCGCCATCGCGGCCCCGCGTACGGAAAATCGTGGAATGGCGACGCCCCAGCACCGGGTCGCGCACTAAGCGCGACCCGGTCAGGCGTCAGAGCCAGGTGGCACGATAGTGCTTATGGTTCGAGCGGCCAGATCGGCCACGACGGTGCGGAGTCACGACATCGTGGGTCGGGCCGAGCAGCGTGTCCAGCTCGGCCGGATCCTCGATGAGGTCATCGATGACGGCAGCCGTTTCGTCATCCTGGCTGGTGACGCCGGCGTCGGCAAGACCGCGGTCCTCGAGGTCTTCGTCGCCGATCTGTTTGGTCCGCTCGCCGACCGCAAAGCCCAGGTAATTCGCGGTCAATGTGTACCGATGGGTGGGGAAGGCCTGCCGTACGCGCCGATCGTCGGCGCTCTGCGGGACCTGGTGAGCCAGCACGGCAGCGAGCAGATTCTGGAGTGGGCCGGCGCCGGACGGCAGGCGCTCGGTGCACTGCTGCCCGACCTGGGTACGGCGCCGCGTGAGAACGATGACACCATCCGGCTGCGACTCTATGAAGTCGTCGCCATGCTGTTGGAGCGGGCCAGTGAGAACGGCCCGCTAGTGGTGATCATGGAGGATGTCCACTGGGCTGACGAGTCCACCCGCCATGTGCTCCGCTTCCTGGCACGCGCCCTCACCGACGCCTCGGTGATGATCATCACCACCTACCGCAGCGACGAACTCACCCGCCGGCATCCGTTACGTCCGTTCCTGGCCGAAGTCGGCCGCTTCCCGGGCACGGTACGCATCGATCTGCCCAATCTGGAGCGGGCAGAGGTCGCTGAACTGCTGACCCAGCTCATGGAACGGCCGCCCAGCAATGTGATCATTGATCTGGTTTACAAGCGCAGTGAGGGCATTCCCTACTTCGTCGAAGAGCTCACCCGATCGGCCGCTCGCGGCTGTATCGATATGCCGGACACGCTCCGCGACGCGTTGAATGTGCGGGTCTTGAGCCTGTCCGACCGCACCCAGCAAACCTTGCAGTTGGCTGCCGTTGCGGGGAACCGTGTTGATCATGGGCTACTGGCGGCGGCGGCCGAAGCCTCGGACGGTGAGTTGGAGAGCCAGCTGCGGGAAGCGATTGACGCTGCTGTCCTCACCACCGATGAGACCGGGTACAGCTTCCGGCACGCGTTGCTGCGCGAGGTCGTTCACGACGACTTGCTGCCTGGCCAGCACGCGCGTCTCCATGCGCGTTTCGCGAGGATCCTGGAGGAGCATCCGGAGCTGATGAGCGCGGAGGCGGCCCCTTCGGAGATCGCGCATCACTGGAATGCGGCGCATGAGGTGAACAAGGCCTTTCGGTGGGCTTTGACCGCCGCCGAGTCGGGCTCCGCAGCCTTTCATGAAGCACTCAAGTTGTACGAGCGGGCCCTTGAGTTGTGGGATCAGGTCGACGATCCGGAGTCGGTGGCCGGACCGCACGCCGGCTTGCTGATGCGCGCCGCGTACGCCGCTGAGGATGCCGGTGAGTTCGATCGAGCCCTGGCCTTGGTGAACGGCGCTCTGGATGAGTTAGACCCCGAGAAGGATTCTCGGGAGCGCATTGAGGCATTGATCGTGCAGGCGCGCAACAAGTTCAGCTTGATGGGCGCGGGTGGCGTCGAGGCGCTTCGTGAGGCGCTTCGCATCCTGCCCGAAGACGCTGATGCCAAGCTACGGGCTCGGGTACTGGAGATGCTGGCGCGCCGAACGATGCTGTCGGGCGACCCGCAGCGAGGCATCGAGTTCTCGCAGCAGGCCGTCGAGGCCGCAGCGCTCGCCAACTCCGACTCGGTCACGGCGAACGCCTGGATCACGCTGGGCACCAGTCTGGCTGCCGCGGGTCAAGAGGACGAGGGGCTCGCCGCATTCGAGCGGGTGAGTCAGGCCGCTCGCACCAGCACACGTACGCTGCTGCGCTTCTACATCAACTATTCCGACGCGCTCAATCACGTCGGTCGGTATGAGGATGCGGCAAGCCAAGCATTGAGCGGTGTGGAGGTGGCCCGTGAGCTTGGCCTGCAACGCTCCTTCGGCGCCATGCTTGCCGGGAACGCCGCCGAACCGTTGCTCGCACTCGGGCAGTGGGCACGAGCATCGGTCATGATCGAGCGGGCGCTGGAACTGGATCCACCAGCGCACCATCATGCACACCTTCGGTTGCTCCAGGCCTGGTTGCATGTGTGGCGCGGCCAGTTGGACGAGGCGGATGCGGTCCTCGCCGAATTCGGACCGTTGATCACCAATGAGCAGCTCGCGCCGCAGTACAACAGCCAGGCGATCCGCACCGATGCCGAGCTCGCGCTCGCTGTAGGTGATCATCAGCGAGCTTGGTCCGATGTCAATGTCTTCTTTGATCATTGGGAACTCTACGAGCGGACTCAGTGTTATCCGCTGCTCGCGGCTGGTGCCGCGGCAGCCCGAGTTCTCGATCAGGCCGAAGGCACGGCGGAGCGGTTGGCACTGGTTCGGGACTTGTTTGATCATCAGGCGATGCCGGTACGCATCCGCCGATTCTGGGAGCCCGTGATCATCGCTGAGCTGGATGACACGGCAGAAGCGTGGCGGTCCGCCTTGGATCAGCTGGCGGCGCAGCCAGCACCCGCGTACCTGCAGCCGTATGCCGGTCT
>DATEWO010000169.1:0-24431 GCA_035257925.1 Propionibacteriaceae bacterium
AACGAACTGGCCCACATCGTCGTACCCGAGCCGGTCCACGGTCAGGCACGCCGCCGGCGTCTCCTCATCCAAGAGCTCGGCTTCCTCCTCAGTCATCAGCCGGGCAGAGATCTGCTGGTGAGCGATCTTGAGGTTGACGCCCAGAGCCCGCAGGCAGGCATAGAGGCTCTTGCTCTGCATATCAGCCTCGGTGATCTCGAAACGCGCCGGCAGGTAGTTGGTCAGTATCGCGAGCGGCACGTCATCGGCCAGCCGCAGCCTTCTGATCTTGATGAATTCTGGGTCAGAAATGGCGGCGGCGTCGATGGCATCGCGAATGTCCTGATCGAGCGGGCCGACGGAAAATTCCAGCAGTCTGGTACTCGGCGTCTTGCCGGCCTTGGCAATGTCTTCATTGAGACTGCTGAGCGCTTCAGTGCGCCGGAACTGTGATCGCACGACCTGGGTGCCGACCCCCCGTTTGCGTACCAGTAGACCCTTCTTCACAAGCTCCTGAATCGCCTGACGCGCCGTGGGCCGCGAGAGCCCCAGTCGGCTGGTGAGCGACAGCTCGTTCTCAAGGCGATCACCGGGCGCGAGAGCGCCGGTGTTGATGGCCTGCTCGATGGCCTGCGCGACTTGGTAGTAGAGGGGGACAGGTGAGTTGCGCTCGAGCGTGATGTCGAGCTCGCGCACTGGGGGCGCCTCCGTCATGGACGAAGCATAGATCCCTGGATGGCTGTTCAATAGGGACCGGCGGCATTTTGTCAGAACAAATTCATCGAGCCAGTGTGACCCAGTGGCGGCTCTGTGCCGACTCGGCCATCGCCTCGATGGTCTCGGCTGCATAAAGCGCATCCTCAACATTGGCTCCATGCGCCTCGCCCGTTGCTATCGACTGGACGAGGCGATAGGCCTCCACGATCTTGAGGTCGTCGTAACTCATCGCGATGCCCGCCGCGGGCTGGAACCGCGCAAGATCACCGTCGCCGGGTGCCACATAGTGAGTAAGGAAGGAGGCGTTCTGGTAGTCCTGGTCCAGGCACACCTGCAACTCGCCCATCCGCCGGAAGTCCCAGGAAAGCGCGCCTCGATCGCCGTGCACGTCGATGCCATAGCTGCACTGCTCGCCAATCGATGCTCGGCTGGACTCGAGTATCCCGAGGGCACCGCCACGAAAGCGCAGCAGTGCCGCCGCGTAGTCCTCGTTCTCAACCGGTTCCATTGGGCCGCCCGTCGCACGAGAGAAGTGGGACGCGGTGATGCTCACCTGGGGTCGCTGCTGGATGAACGTAGCGGAGTCACATATCAGGTCAGTGATGTCGCCAACGAGGTAACGAGCAAGGTCGACACCGTGGCTGGTCAGGTCGCCGAGTACCCCCGAACCGGACCACTCAGTCTTGTATCGCCAGGTCAGCGCGCCCTCCGGGTGTGCGGCGTAATCGGCTAGCAGCCTGATGTAGACGTGGTTGATTCGGCCAAGACGGCCGTCGCCGATCAGCTGCTTGGCCATCTCGATTGCCGGTACGTTGCGATAGTTGAATCCGACCGCGGATTGCACTTTGTTGGCACGCACGGCATCGCTGATCGCTCGAGTCTCCGCAGCATTGCGCCCGGCCGGCTTCTCCACCCAGACATGCTTCCTGGCCTCCGCGGCGGCGACGGCTACCTCGCGATGGATGAAGTTCGGTCCGGTCACACTCACGACGTCGATGTCGTCTCGGGCAACGAGGTCGCGCCAATGAGCGTGTGCCGCACGGAAGCCGAAGGTATCGACCGCGCTGGCTAGTCGATCATCGGCGGCGTTGTCGGCAACAGCCACCAGAGTCGGTTTCAGAGGCGTCTCGGGATAGTGCTGGCGAAGCCTCGCATACGCGCGTGCATGCACCTGGCCCATCCATCCCCAGCCCACGATGCCGACCCTCAGGATGGGTGACTCTTCGCCGGTGTGGGTGTTCACCATTGGGCGACCTTCCTCCTAGACAACAGCGTCACCATGATGGTCGCCGCTGGCACGGGCTTCCGTGGCAGCAGCCGGCGTGGACTGATAACTTGCGAACGACCGTATCACGATATATCTTGATAGAGTCGTTTGAAAGGAGAACTTATGCGACACGGAATTCGACACGGAGATTCTGAGCGCCGGCGCGAGGCCGGCTGGGATGGTGAGCCGCGCGGCAAGGCCGACTCTCGGAGGGAGCAACAGCACCCCCATGGCCACCGCGGACGAGGCGGACGGGGCGGGCCTGGCCGGCACGGCCGCGGACGCGCTCAGCGGGGTGATGTGCGGACAGCCATCTTGTTAGTGCTAGCCGACCAGCCGATGCACGGCTACCAAATCATGCAGGCGATGGGTGATCGCACCGGTGGCGGATGGCGCCCGAGCCCAGGAGCGGTCTATCCCACCATCGCCCAGCTAGAGGACGAAGGCCTGGTCACGACTCAGGAGGAAGGTGGGCGCCGGTTGGTGACCCTCACTGCTGAGGGCCGTGCGTACCTGGAGGAGCGCAGCGCCCGGCTGGGCGACCCGTTCGCTGACTTTGCGGGCCGGGCTTCCTGGCCCGACTTGCGGGAAGGGATGCAGGAACTGCAGGCGGCAGCACGCCAGATCGTCACCAATGGCAGCACGGCGCAAATCAACGCTGCCGCACAGGTGCTAGCGCAGGCGCGGCGCTCGCTGTATTTGATCTTGGCAGGAGAGCCGGAAGAGCCGAGTGACTGAGCCCTCATTTGGAGATCTGGATGAGGCGTTCCTGGCGGGTCAGGGGGAGAACAACAACACCAGGCCGGCGCAGGTATAGCCGACCATCACCAACAGCAACGGCCACTGACCACGGAGCGCGCGATCGGGCGGCAGCAGAGTGACGGCCTTCTCGTGTGCGCAGACGATGCCCAGCACGTGACCGCCGACAATCGCACCTAGCTGGACCAAAGCGATCGCCGTGGGGTAATTGAAGATCGCGGAATTCACTCCCATCTCCGCCGAGCCGAAGACATTCCAACCGCGGCCGAGCGGGTCGGAGAAGTTGATTGCCGTCCGCTGCCCTTCGACGATGAGCAGCGTTACATAGTGGGCCACCACATAGCCCAGCACGATCGGTAGCAAGGAGCCCACCATCAGCCGCGGATATGCCACGGCTGGCCGGTCTCCATAGCGACCCATCCAGGCGGTTGCGAGGCTGAAGCTGACGAACACGATGATGATCATCGCCAACAGCCCGCCGGTACCCCACATCACCGTAGGCACATTCGAGCTCTGCACGACACCGATCCACCAGCTGGTGTTGGCGAAGCTGTCGAACGCTGTACTGCCGAGCAGCGCCGCTACCACGGCAGTCGCTCCTGGGGGAGCGTGCCAGACGTTCAAGCCGGCCAGCGGGTTGACCAGCCGCAGCTGATCACCGACCCGCCGCCAGATCGACATCTGAGCAAGCGTGCTCGCGTAGGCCTCGAAGGGATCCGCCGCACCGATCCAACGCTGGCCGAAGACAATCGCGCCTAGCACCAAGATCACTAACCAGGCGAGCGCCCACACCCGGAGCACCGCAAGGGTGGTCCGGTCTGGCTGGACCAGCTCAAGCCAGGCGAATCCGAATACGCCGGCTGCGGCCGGCCACACGCCAACCCTGGGTGACAGGGCGACAAGACCTTGTCCCGGGTCAACGCGAGCCAGCGCACAGAGCCCGCGGTGGATGGTCCGCAGCGGGTTGGTTGCCCGCCAGAACTGTCCTAGGAGCAGCGAGATGGGGACCAGGCCGACCCACATCCAGACATAGACGAAGCCGAAGACCGGGTTGGTGAGCAGGTCCTGGCCAGCCATCAGAGCAAGCCAGGCCCAGAGGTACGCGGCAAGGACCACCACTCGCGCGACCAGTCGGGTGATCGGATGATCGACGACTGCGGTCAGCCGCGGCATCGGGCGTCCGCCTACCCGGTCGAAGCGCGGCTGGCGCCAGGCAAAGATCAAGATGACGAAGGAGATCGTCAGCGCCAGGACCGCACCGATGACGACAAAGGAGAACGGCAGCGGCAAGTCGTGCCGGGAGGCGATCCCGTGCAGCGGTACCAGCATGAACGACTGAGCCGAGCTAGCGCGCGTTCAAGATCACGATGGTCTTCTCAAGATGGTGAGACTCCACCTCGAAGCTGCCCCGGCTGTCAAGGGTGAACGATCCCTTGGCTGGCTTGCCGGCCCGCACCGCCAGCTCATAGTCCTTCTCACCAAGGTGCGCGTGGATCTCATCGTCGGTATCGCTAATCACGTTCAAGATCACTTTTTGGCCCACCCGTACGTCGATCTTCTTTCCGTTCGGGACCGTCTTCCCGCCTGCGATTTCGATATTAATGGTCAGTGTGTACGCAGCATCGAGAGATGGAGATCTGGGCGGGACCGAGGTTGGTGACGTCGCCGGCGAGGACGGTTCGCTGGGACTGCTGACTGTCGCCGACGGGCTCGCGGACGCCTCAGGTTCGGGATTGCTCGTACAACCACTCAGCACCAGGCCGAGGGCCACCGTCCCTCCGATCATTGCACTTCTCGCCGGCATCCTGGTGTCCCTCTCCCTCAACTGTCTGGACGTTCCTGGCGCCGCCCACGCAGGCACTTCGCGGCGTTCTCGTCGTGCCATGATTCATCCATCCTTTACGAAGGTCGTCTTCACTGGGTTCCCCTGATGGCATTGCAGGGTTGGCCGACGGATCGTGCTTTTGGCGGTAGTACCGTAATTGCTCCAGGGATTCGCACGAGCAGGGAGGTCTCCCATGCCGCAGCGGCTCACGCCTCTCGAGGTGTCGTTGCTGGCCCTGGACACAGCACATACCCCAGGCCATGTGGGTTCGGTACACATTTTCGATCCTGGTCCTGAGGGGTTCGACTACGAACGGCTGATCGCGCTGATTCGCGAGCGACTCGCCTTCGTGCCGCGCTATCGGCAGCGGGTGCGGGGAATCCCGGCACGGCTCGCTGGACCAGTGTGGGTCGACGATGAAAACTTCGACCTCACCTTCCACGTGCGACGGTCGGCGCTGCCGCGCCCTGGCACTCTGATCCAACTCCAAGAGTTCGTCGCCCGTGTGCTGGCCCGACGACTGGACCGCTCGCGGCCACTGTGGGAGATCTATCTGATCGAGGGTCTGGAAGACGACCGGTTCGCATTGCTGACCAAATCGCATTTAGGCCTTGTCGACGGAATCGACACGGTGGAGATCGGTCAGGTGCTGCTCGACTCGACCGCGCGCTCGCACGCCATCCCGGGCACTGGAGCAGATGAGGACTCATGGCACCCTGTTCCCGAGCCCTCGTCGTTGGAGTTGCTCGCTGGGGCGCTCTTGGAGAGCGCGCAAGATCCCGCAATGGCGATTGAAAACTTTCGTGGAGCGCTGACTGGCGCCCTTGGTGTCGCCGTTGCGGTCGGTGAAGCGGTAGGAGGCGTCGTCGGGGCGGTAGGAGAGCTCGCTGCTGACGCACTGGGTGGGCGGCGGCCAGCCTCCGACTCGCCGCTGACCGGTCTGGTGTCCGAGCAGCGCCGCTTTGCGACCGTTGTCGCATCTCTTGCCGATCTCCAGGCAGTCCGTGAGGTGCATCACCACACGATCAACGACGTGCTGCTGGCCATGATCGCTGGTGGGCTGCGCTCGTGGTTGCTGACTCGCGGCGAGTCGATCATGTCAGGAAGCTCGCTGACCGCGCTGGTGCCGATGAGCGTCACCGAGGACGACGGCGAGCCGACCTCTCTAGGCAGTCAAGTTGCGCCGCGTCTGCAGCGCTTGCCGATCGGAGAGCCGAACCCGCTCATGCGGCTGCACCAGGTCGCCTATGACACCCAAGCTCACAAGGACTCCGGGCGCGCAGTGGGTGCGCGCTCACTAGCTGATATTGCCGGCTTTGCACCCAGTACTCTGCACGCGCTCGGCGTACGCACCTCCACTGAAGTGGTGCGCAAGCAAAACGACCTGGTGATCACCAATGTTCCAGGTCCGCAGGTGGCGCTCTATGCGGCGGGCGCTCAGCTCGTTGCGAGCTATCCGGTCCTTCCGCTATCGGCCGGCCACATGCTGGCCATTGGAGTTACCTCCTACGACGGCGAGGTCTTCTTCGGTCTCACCTCCGATCGGGACGCCATCAGCGACCTGGACCTGCTCGCCCAATGCCTGCTCGATGCACTTGAGGAGCTCTTGGACATGTCCGTCAGATCGCCGAGTGTGCGTCAGCCCACCCGCAAGGCGTCCGCAGCGGCCCGGCGCGCCGCTGCGAAGAAGTCAGCAGCTCGGCAGGAAGCAACGCGCAAAGCGGCTGGACTGAAACGTGCCGCCGTACGCAATGTGGTCTCTCGTGCTGCAGAGCTGAGTACCGGTGCCACTGGGCCGGCTGTCTCGACCAGCACGGTGAAATCAGACAAGCCGAGCGTGTCTGCATCTGAGCAGATCACGGCCAAGAAGTCATCGCTTCCAAGGGCGGTCGCCGAGAAGCCCCCACCTGGCGAGGTCTCGAATAGTTCGCCAGTCACTGAGCCTGAACCATCCCAGGACTTATCCGAGGCCCCCTCGAACCGCGACTCCCCGGACACGTCCGCTGCGCCGTGGTAGCGCGGCAGGCGCTGAGGTCTCAGATGGTCTTCATTCCGATGATCTGGGACGAGGCGGCCGATCTGCGCTCGGGCATCGCGGCGGACCTTTACCAGGGCTGTGCGGTCACGCCAAGCTTGATTGCGTCGATGGGCGCTGACACTCATAGCGAAGAAGCCGAATACGCCGCTCTCAGCTACGCCGGCGTACTAGCCCTGGTGCTGAAGCCAGGCTGCCCGCGGTTGGTGGTCGCTGCGGAGGTGCAGCCGGGACAGCTCACCGATCTCTGCGAACCGCAAGGGGAGGTTGAGCTACGCGAGCTGACCTGGCCTCAGGTACGCGCGCTGTTCGCCGACGAACCGGACGCGATCGCGGCAGCGAGGCTGGCGAGCGAGGCTGTAAAAGGGCAGAGCCTGGCCGGCGCACTAGCTGCACCTGAGGTAGGACTGCTACTCGACGAGTACGACTTGTTGTGGTTCGCTCCTGTAGAGCTCGACCAGCTTCAGCGCTGAAGAGAGCCCATGAGTCGCTAGCGAGGCGGCCGCGCCGGGCAGTAACTCCTCGATCGGATCAGGCAGACTAGGACCATGCCTCGCTCAATCTGGAAGGGCGCAATCTCCTTCGGGCTGGTGACGATTCCTGTGAAGCTCTTCTCGGCGACCGAGGAGAAGGACATCAGTTTTCGCCAGGTCCACCCAGAAGATGGCGGCCGGATCAAGTACAAGCGTGTCTGCGAGAAGTGCGGGAATGAGATTCCCTACGCCGAGATCGCCAAAGGCTATGAGATGCCAGACGGCCGGATGGTGATCTTGGCCGCGGAGGACTTCGATGCGCTCCCACTGGCGACGACGAAGGCGGTCGAGGTGGTCCAATTCGTTGCCGAGGAGGACGTCGATCCCACGTACTTCAACAAGACCTACTTCCTTCAGGCTGACGGACCGGGCGTCAAGCCGTATGTGCTGCTGCGGGACGCCTTGATCAAGAGTGCGCAGAGCGCCGTGGTCAAGGTCGCATTGCGATCCCGTGAGGCGTTGGCGTTGATCCGTCCCAAGGATGGCGTCCTGCTGATGCACACGATGTTGTGGCCAGATGAGCTCCGCGATGGTTCCTTCGCAGCGCCACCGGAGGACGTCACCGTGTCGGATGCCGAAGTCACGATGGCACAGTCGTTCATCGATGCGCTGGCGGGTGACTTCAATCCCGAAGACTTCACCGATTCCTATCGCGAGGCTCTCGAAGCCCTGGTGCAGAGCAAAGCCGAAGGTGTACCGCTGGCCGAGGAGCCAGAGGCGCCGCAGGAGGCTGAGGTGGTCGACCTAGTGGCCGCGCTCCGCGCTTCCGTCGAGGCTGCGAAGAAGCGCCGAGAAGAGGCTGAGACCGCCAAGGCCATGTGAGGTCCGGCTCCCGCGCGTACCCGAGTAGCGTGGCTTTGTGGATGCCGTGGCAGATGTGCCCGTGCCGGTCAACGAGGCCGTACTCGGTTACGCTCCGGGTTCGCAGGAACGGGCAGCGATCGAGGCAGCACTCGAGCGGATGGCGAGCGAAGATCCGATCGAGCTGACTGCAACCATTGACGGAGTCAGCAAGCCGGCGTCGGGTGAGTCGTTCGACGTGACGATGCCGTCGGAGCATTCCCACATTCTCGGGCACGCGGCCAACGCGACCCGGGCTGATGCGACGGATGCCATCGATGCTGCGCTGGCGGCCGCTCCGGGATGGTCAGAGCTGAGTTTCGAGCAACGGGCAGCGGTTTTCCTGCGTGCCGCCGACCTGCTCGCCGGTCCCTGGCGGGACACCCTGAATGCAGCCACGATGCTCGGGCAGGGAAAGACGGTGCAGCAGGCTGAAATCGATGCCGCCTGCGAGCTGATCGATTTCTGGCGGTTCAATGTGGCCTTCGCGCGGCGCATCTTCGAAGATCAACCGATCTCATCACCTGGAGTGTGGAACAGGACCGACTACCGGCCGCTCGAGGGCTTCATCTACGCCATCACTCCGTTCAACTTCACTGCGATTGCGGGCAACCTGCCGACTTCGGCTGCCCTCATGGGAAACGTCGTGATCTGGAAGCCGAGCCCGACTCAGCAGTTTGCGGCACATTTCACCATGCGGCTCTTGGAGGCCGCCGGCCTGCCGCCCGGAGTGATCAACATGTTGCCCGGTGACGGCATTGAGGTCTCCGACGTAGCGCTGCACCACCCGGCTCTCGCCGGCATCCACTTCACCGGATCGACCAAGACATTCCAGCACCTCTGGCAGAGTGTCGGAGCGAACATCGGTCACTATCGGGCCTATCCGAGGCTGGTAGGGGAGACCGGCGGCAAGGACTTCGTGGTCGCCCACGCCAGCGCTAGCCCCGATGTGGTGCGTACCGCCCTGGTCCGCGGAGCCTTCGAGTACTCCGGGCAAAAGTGCTCGGCCGCGTCTCGCGCGTACATTGCTCGCAGCGTCTGGGATCGGATGGGCGACGAGCTGGTGGACGCGACCGAGGCCCTCAAAGTCGGCGACGTACGGGATCTGTCCAACTTCACCTCTGCAGTGATCGACGAACGTGCCTTCAGCAAGCACGTCGAGGCCATCGAGCGGGCCCGAGACTCCGCGGACGCGAAGATCATCGCCGGTGGGGTGACCGACGATCAGGAAGGCTGGTACATCCGGCCGACCTTGATCATCTCCGACAACCCCAAGAACGACATCTTCCGGACCGAATACTTCGGGCCGATTCTCGGCATCCATGTCTTCGACGACGCCGACTTCGGGGTCGTCCTCGAAGAAGTTGATCAGGCAGCTCCGTACGCCCTCACCGGCGCAGTGATCGCCGATGATCGCGTGGCACTCGAACAGGCCAGCCAACGGCTGCGGAACGCGGCTGGAAACTTCTATCTGAATGACAAACCGACCGGCGCGGTAGTCGGCCAGCAGCCGTTTGGCGGTTCGCGGGCCTCAGGCACCAACGACAAGGCCGGCTCGATGTGGAACCTGATCCGCTGGACCAGCCCGCGGGCGATCAAGGAGACCTTCGTGCCGCCGACTGATCATGGTTATCCCCACATGAGCTGAGCGGTCCGCCTCGCCTAACATCTTGATCTTGCCAGCTCAACCGGTATCACGTGTTTGGACTACGCGGGAGCTGCATGAGGCTCAGTCCAGTAGCTGATCCGGAGTTGAGTTACGAAGTGGTCACCGGCCCCGTCGGCGATCGCGTTCGTCAGAGATCACCCGCCGCAGTCGAGCGTTGTCGGCCTCCAGGCGCAACACCATCGCGATCCCTGCCAGATTCAGGCCTTCCTCCAGGAGCGCGGAGATCTGCCGCAGTCGTGTTATGTCGTCCAGGCTGTAGAGCCGGGTGCCACCCGGCGTGCGATGCGGATCGACCAAACCGGCCTTTTCGTACGCGCGCAGGTTCTGCACCCCGGTGCCGACCATGCCGGCGGCGACAGAGATGCCGAAAAGACCCGCCGTCGGATCATACGGATCAGCCATCCCAGCTCCTTGCAGCCCACCGAGAGTTCTGACTTGCATCTTACCATTGAGGGAGTTAATCTATTTCCACAACCATAGATTATTACTGGTGGGCATCAGGAATTACTCAAACCTGTCCGACGACCATGGAGGTGAACCGACCATGTTGATGCGCACTGATCCCTTCCGCGAGCTCGACCGGCTTACCCAGCAGGTTTTCGGCACGGCGGCTCGACCGGCCTTCATGCCCATGGATGCCTGGCGCGATGGGGACACGTTCCACATCGAATTCGACCTGCCGGGCGTCAGGGCGGACTCGATCGATCTTGATGTAGAGCGCAACGTGCTCACCGTGCGCGCCGATCGGCCCGCTCTGAACGGCAACGTGGAGTTGATCGCCGCTGAGCGACCAAGCGGAGTGTTCAGCCGTCAGTTGATTCTTGGCGACAATGTGGATCTGGACAAGATCTCCGCCAGCTACCACGATGGCGTGCTCTCCCTCGAGGTTCCGGTCGCTGAGAAGGCGAAGCCGCGCAAGATTGCCGTCGAGGCGGCAAACGGCCAACGCACTATCGAGGGCTAACCACAACACGGCCCACGCTCGCCGTCCCGGGACTGCAGAGCGTGGGCCAGCCCCTCTCCGGCACAACCGGCAAGCATCATCAAGGCGTCGCGAGCCAGCGATCACCGACTTCCTGCTGGGTCTGGTACCCCTCCATCACCGCCGGCGCCGCGGACTCCTCGAGTTTCCTGCCCAGTAGCGGGATGGCGACCTTCAGCTCGCCGGTGACGTCCACGACACTTCCCCGGCCTCCGGGCGAGAGCTGCATCTTCCCCCGGAACGTGACCGGCTGGCCGAGCACCGTCATCGTCACCGCTGCATTCCGCGAGCCATCAGACGACGGGTCGCCCCAGACGACTTCATCGTTGACTGTCAACTCGGGTCCAGTGAATCGTGCTGCTGAGTCTGGTGCCGGCAGGGTCCGTGAGGTCTTGGTAGTCGTGCCTTCGACCGAGGCGTGGTAGCTGAGTGATCCGCTGGCAACGCAGACCTCGTCCAGGTACTTCTGGTCGGTCATCATTGCGTACACGTCAGCGGGCGGGGCGGCGAAGTCAAGGTGGTTCGAGAGGTCCATGGGGCTCATGATGTCACCGTCAGGCGACGCCCTCCTGGTACGCCGCACCCCGGGCTAGCGCAATCGTGGGATCCACTGGCGGGTCGGGCAAACGTGCCGAGGACCGGACAGCACGGATTCGGGCTAATGTCGGAGGTAGCCACACAGCGGGGTGCGGCGGCGATGATCGGACGGTAGACGTGACCACTTTCGAGGTCGAGCTCGAGCAGGAGAAGACCGAGAAGATCGCACAGGCAGCCGCTCGGGGGGCGAAGATCGCCGCCGAACTCGGGCAGGACCCGGACGCTGTCCAAATGTTCCTCCAGCACTATTTCCGGCATGTTGACGCAGACGATGTCGATGAGCGCAGCGTCGAGAATCTCCTCGGTCTGGTCGAAAGCCACTACCGAGCAGCGATGCAGCGCCCCGCCGCGCGGGCCGTGATCAAGATCCGGACGCCCAGCCAGACCGATGACGGTTGGACTGCTGGCGGCGCCACCGTGGTCCAGATCGTCACCGACGACCGGCCCTTCCTCGTCGACTCGGTCACCATGGAGGTGTTGCGCCAGGGCTGGAGCATGCGCGAGGTGTTCCATCCACAGTTCCTGGTCCGGCGAGATCTTGAGGGCAAGTTGCATGGCATCGTCCCGGCCAGCGAGGCGGATAGCGATCCGAGTGTCATCGCCGAGTCCTGGATGCATCTGGAGATCCTTCCGCCCGCCCGCCAGGATGGTCGCGACTCGCTGGTATCCGATTTAGAACATGGGCTGCTCGAGGTGCTGCGACTGGTCGAGGACGCGGTCCAGGACTGGCAGAAGATGATCACCAGGTCCGAAGACACCATCGAGCTGCTGAGAGACCGCGCGGTCACCGGCGGCCGGGTGGAGCAGGCAGATCTTGCCTGCGAGCTGCTCAGCTGGCTGAACGCCAACCACTTCACCTTCCTCGGTTACCGCGAGTACGACGTGGCGAGTGACCAATCCGGTGTTCAGTTCAAGGTTCGTCCTGGGACCGGCCTCGGTATCCTGCGCGCCGATCAGGACCCTCCAGGGCACTTCCATGCGGCTCCGCTGCCCAACGTCGAACCTGAGTTGATGATCATCACCAAGGACAACCAGAAGTCCCGAGTACACAGGCCGGCCTATCTCGACTATGTCGCCTTCCGCATCTTCGACACCGAGCATCGAGTGATCGGTGAGCGGCGTTTCCTGGGATTGTTCTCCTCCTCGGCGTACTCAGAAAGCGTGTCCCGAGTACCAGTGCTGCGGCAGAAGGCTGCTGCAGTGATCGCGCGCTCGGGTTATAGCGAGGCCAGTCATGGCGGCAAGGCGATCATGGACGTGCTGGAGACCTATCCTCGCGATGAGCTCTTCCAGACTCCGGTGCCCGAGCTCGCCACCATCGTAGAGAAGGTCGCCCATCTCAAGGAGCGCCGGCAGGTCCGGATGTTCGTCCGGCGTGACCCGTACGGACGCTATCTCTCCTGCTTGATCTATTTGCCGCGAGACCGCTACACCACCGCGGTACGCAGGCGGATGGAGGAGATTCTTATTCGTGCTCTCGGCGGCGCCTCCGTCGAACACACGGCGCGGGTGAGCGAGTCCGTGCTGGCAAGACTCCACCTGGTGGTCCGGATGCCTGTCGGCAAGGCCATGGGCGAGATCGACGTGCGCTCGGTGGAGCGGGAGCTGACCTCGGCAACCCGCACCTGGGACGACGAGTTCGCCGACCTGACCGTTGGCCTGGACGATGCAGACCGGCTGGCATCGCTAGTGGGCGGACTGCCGGAGGGGTACAAGGAGGATTACACCCCGCGGCAGGCGGCTCAGGATCTCGCCGCGCTGCTGAGCCTTGAGGGCATCCACGACATGTCGATGGCAATGTATGTCCCGGATCGCGCGGACGACGAGGCGCAGCTTCGGCTGAAGATTTTCCGGCGCGAGGCGTCACTGTCGTTGTCGAGGATCATGCCGCACCTTTCGCTACTCGGCGTCGACGTCATTGACGAGCGGCCGTACGAGCTCACCATGGGCAAGGACCAACGAGCCTTCATTTACGACTTCGGGGTACGGGTTCCAGGTGGTGCCGACGCCGTCCGTACCCGCTGGACACCGGAGGCGCGGCAGCGGTTCATGGACGCCTTCTCGGCCTCCCACGTCGGCCACAGTGAGTCCGACGGTTTCAACGCACTGGTGATGGGTGCCGATCTCGACTGGCGCGACGTCAGTGTGCTGCGATCCATCGGCCGCTACCTCCGGCAAGTCGGCTTCACCTACAGCCAGAGCTACTTCGCGCAGGCGCTGAGTAGCAACGTCGACATTGCCCGACAGCTCATCCAGCTTTTCCGGACCCGTTTCGATCCCAGAACTGGTCTCGACGTCAAGGCTCGAGCCGCGGCGACCACTGAGCTCGTCGACAAGATCAGGAAGGCGCTCAACGACGTCGCAAGTCTTGATCATGATCGAATCTTGCGGTCCTTCCTTGCGGTGATCCAGGCGGTGATCCGGACCAACTTCTACCTTCCGAGCCGCCAGGCGATCGCGCTGAAGCTGCTGCCACGCCAGATTGCGGATCTGCCTGAGCCTCGTCCGGAGTTCGAGATCTTCCTCTATTCGCCACGGATGGAGGGCGTGCATCTGCGCTACGGGCGGGTCGCCCGTGGCGGTGTGCGGTGGTCTGACCGTGCCGAAGACTTCCGCACTGAGGTTCTCGGCTTGGTCAAGGCGCAGATGGTGAAGAACACCGTGATCGTCCCCGTCGGTGCCAAAGGCGGCTTCTACTGCAAACGACTGCCCGATCCGCGGGAGCGCGAAGCCTGGCTGGCCGAGGGCCTGGCCTGCTACGAGCTGTTCGTCTCCAGCCTGCTCGACGTTACAGACAACATCGTTGGCGGCGTGGTCGTCCCTCCGGCCGATGTCGTCCGGTACGACGCCGATGACCCGTACCTGGTCGTCGCGGCAGACAAAGGAACCGCCACATTCTCCGACACAGCCAACAAGATCTCTGTCGACTCCGGGTTCTGGCTAGGCGACGCGTTCGCCTCCGGCGGCTCGACCGGCTACGACCACAAGGCCATGGGCATTACCGCCCGAGGCGCTTGGGAGTCGGTGCGCCGGCATTTCCGGGAGATGGGGATGGACCCGCAGAGCGCCGACTTCACCTGCGTCGGCATCGGTGACATGAGCGGTGATGTCTTCGGCAATGGGATGTTGCTGAGCAAGCACATCAAGCTCCTGGCGGCGTTCGATCATCGGCACATTCTGATTGATCCGCAGCCTGATCCGGCGCGCAGTTGGGAGGAGCGCGCGCGGCTGTTCGCGCTGCCACGCTCCAGCTGGGCGGACTACGACACCACCTTGATCTCCGAGGGCGGTGGCGTGTACTCACGCACGCTGAAGTCGGTTGTGATCACAGAACAGATGCGTGCTGCCCTGGGCATTGACAAGTCGATCGAGGTGCTGACACCCGCCGAGCTGATCAAGGCATGCCTCAAGGCACCGGTTGATCTGCTGTGGAACGGGGGCGTCGGGACATTTGTCAAGGCGATCACCGAAACCAATGACGATGTGGGTGATAAGACGAACGACGACCTGCGTGTGGACGGCTGCGAACTGCGCGCCAAGTGCGTGGCCGAGGGCGGAAACCTTGGCCTCACCCAGCTCGGCCGAGTGGAGTACGCCGAGAGGGGCGGACGAATCAACACCGACTTCATCGACAACTCCGCGGGAGTCGATACATCCGATCACGAGGTCAACATCAAGATCTTGCTGCTTGGAGAGGTGGCTGCAGATCGGCTGTCGCCGGGTGACCGTGACGAGCTGATGGCGTCGATGACCGACGAGGTCGCCGAGCTGGTGCTCGCGGACAACTACGATCAAAACCTTGCCTTGGCCAATACCGAGTACCACTCGGTGTCGATGGCGGGCGTCCACGAGGACTGGATGGAGCGATTGGAGAGCGGCGGGCTGCTCGATCGCGAGATCGAGTTCTTGCCGTCCACCGAGGCTATGGAGCTCCGGCGTAGCAACCACAAGGGGCTGACCGCGCCCGAGCTTGCGACGCTGCTCGCCTACACCAAGATCGTTCTCGAGGACGAGATCTTGGCGTCAGACCTGCCCGATGATCCGTATCTCGAAGGTCGGTTGATCAACTACTTCCCGAGCGCTATGCGACAGCGTCATGCCGACCAGATGCGGGGGCACCGGCTGCACCGAGAGATCATCGGCACAGTGGTGGTCAACCAGTTCGTGAACGAATCGGGCATCACCTGTTTCCACCGGCTGTCGGCTGAGACCGGCGCTCGAGCACCGGACGTGATTCGGGCACAGATTGCCGCTCGCGCGATCTTCGGTGCCGCCGAACTCGACAAAGCTATCGCCGCACTTGATCATCGCATCAGTGCCCAGGTGCAAACGGGACTGCGCATGGAGGTGCGCACCCTCGTGGAGCGTGCCACCCGTTGGCTGATCAACAACCGGCATCACCCGATCGACATCGGCGCCGCGGTCGCGGAGTTCTCCGATGGAGTGCGTGCAGTTGAGCAGGCCCTGCCGAACATCCTCACCGGGCGCGACAAGGACGCCCTCGAGCAACGGCTCAAGGGATACCAGGCGGCAGGCGTACCTGAGGAGCTGGCTATTGCCATCGCCGTGCTGCCCCCGGCATACCCGGCGCTGACCATCCAGCACACCGCATCGCAGTCCGGTGTCGAGGTACTGAAGGTGGCCGAGATGCACTACACGCTTGGTCAGCGGCTCGGTCTCGACAGGTTGCTGACACGGATCGTCGAGTTACCTCGCGAGGACCGGTGGCAGTCCATGGCGCGGGCCGCCCTGCGGGACGACTTGCATGCGGTCCACGCCCAGCTCACGGCTGAGGTTCTCAACGCCAATGGGACCGTGACCAAGAGCGCCCGGGACGTGGTCCTCGGCTGGGAGAGGTCGAATGCGGCGGTATCGGAGTCGGTGAAGACCCTGCGCGCGATTACGAGCAGCCGAGCCGATCTGGCGCGGATGTCGGTCGGTCTTCGGGTCGTCCGCCGTCTGCTCTCGAGACTGTGACGCAAGCCGGGAGCCGTTTGGAGGCAGCGTGATAAGCCTTGCGTATGCGGATTGACCTGCATACCCACTCTTCGGTTTCGGACGGGACAGACACGCCAGCCGAGTTGGTGCGCAAGGCTCTCGCCGTAGGGCTCGATGTCGTCGCATTGACTGATCACGACACCTTCGACGGCCTTGATGAAGCAGCGGCCGAGGGGGAACGGCTAGGTCTTCGTGTGCTACGCGGAATGGAGCTCTCCTGCTCTCGTCAGGGCAGCAGCGTGCACGTCCTGGCGTACGGCGCGGATCCGGCGAGTCCAGGTCTGGCCACCGAGATGGCGCGAGTCCGCGACGGCCGGCTTGGTCGGCTCGCCGGAGTCCTCAGGAAGCTGGCTGAGCTCGGCGTGCCGGTCAGCCAAGCGGAGGTGATGGCCCAGGTCGGCAACAGTCCTTCGGTGGGCCGTCCGCACATTGCCGATGCGCTGATCAAGGCAGGTCACGTTCGCGATCGACAGGAGGCATTCGACCGCTTCTTGGCCGATCGAGGTCCAGCCCACGTTCACCGCTACACGATCGAGGTGGATCGTGGCATCGACCTGGTACATGAGGCGGGCGGCCTCGCGGTGATCGCCCACCCTTGGGGTCGCGGCCGCGAGCACCTGCTTCCACCGAGGGTGCTGGAAGCGCTCGTCCGTGATCACGAGCTGGACGGCATCGAAGTCGACCATCAAGATCATGACTCCGATTCCCGACGGCGACTACGTGCGTTGGCTGACAGCCTCGGGCTGCTCGCCACCGGATCCAGCGACTACCACGGGACCGGGAAGCTTGATCATGATCTGGGGTGCAACACCACCGATCCCGAGGTCTTCACCGAGATACAGCGACGCCTGGGAGCTTCATAGCACCCGGGAAGTGATTCGCCGACCCTTGCAACTGTCTTTCGCTGCGGACCTGTTCAGCGTGCGGAAGCCTGGATTGCCGCGGTGACGTGATCAGTCGATCGGCCAGCCAGCTCGGCATACAACTGCTCGAGCTGAACGGCCGGACTGCCAAGCCCGTCAAGCGCATCGAGCTGGCAAGCAATCCTCTCCGATCGCCATTCATAGGCAAGCAGGTCCAGCGCAACCCACACCGCCAAGGCATGGTGGTGCAGGATCGCGTCCAGTTGGCGACGCCGCTCCTCGTCGGCAGGGTCATCGCAGGTCCGTGGAAGAAGATCACGGAGGCTGAAGAAGCGGCGCACCAGCGGCCCGCCACGCGGAGCCAGAAAGCCGAGCCCCTCACGTGCCCGCACACCTCGAATGACGGCCTCGGCTTCGTCCTGGAGTATCACCGCCTCCGCGGCGATCCGGCGCATGGCAGCGCGGGGATCACTCGGCGGTCCGGCGTGCCCGGCCTGGGCCAGGCCCGTCCCTCCAAGCTGCTCGACTGCCGGTGGCGATTGCCTGCGGCGTCGAAAGCCGCGCATGTGCCGACTTTATCTCCGTCCACCAGATGCGGACCCGCCTGTGACCTCTTCGATATCGCGAAGACGTCCCTTCGTCACATCACGCTTTGCGGCAGGCCCAAGAACCCGGCGCCACGCGGGGCGCCAGGGCTACGGATGCGGCGCCACCATAACCAGAAGTGAGGTTGTCGACAAGATCACGAAGGCGATGCAGAGCTCCGCTCCCATCACCACGGCCAGGGTCGAGATGCCGCCCGCTTTTACCGGCACGCCTGACGGCTGATGCTGCAGGCGGAACGCGGCGCGGGCCGCGTACTTGCGACCCTCGTTGCCCATCAGCAGCATCAGGCCGAAGATTGAGACCTTGATCAGCAGCACCAGCCCGTAGCGAGAGCTAGTCAGCTGGTACACGCCACCGGCGACCGCCAGAGCGTGCACAATGCCGGTCGCGACAAGGGTTACCACACTCAGCTGCGCCACTCGTGAGAAGCGCGGGATGAGCTGATCCAGCTCCTGCACCTTCTCCCCAGGGATCAAAACTGTGGCGAGGGCGAGAAGTCCACCCAGCCAGGCGCAGGTTGCCAGCACATGCAAGCCGGTAGCAGCGATCTTGGCAACCTCCCAGGGACCGCCAATGGCATTGGACTGCGCCACCATGGATGCCGCGATCACCAACACCAGCGTAAGGGCGAGGATGCGACGCCAACCGACCACGGCACCGCTGATGATGTCCGGAAGGAAGAACATCGCGGCCACCAGGGCAGCAAGTCTCGCCAGCTGGGCGGCACCGCCAAGTTGGGTGACGATGTCGCCGAGCAGCTGGCCTCCGAAGATCAGCTGGATGGCCGGACCGGCAAGCGTCCCAATGATCATCGCGGTCGTTCCGGCCAGTGCGAGCAGGGCCAGACGACGATTCCTCCGACCGTCCGGCCACACCACGCACCAGAAGGTCAAGGTGCCCGCGAGTAACACATAGCCGGCATAGGTCAGCACCCGGTTCGCCCCAAGCGCCAGGTCAAGGAGATCTTGGATCATCTGTGACCCGGGCCCTCAGCCAGGGCCAGTAGTCTTGCGCTCTTCGGCAGGCTCAAGGCGCATTGAAAGTCGCCCTGTCTCATTGCGGTCTCGGCAGGTCGAACTGGACAACAATCACAGCGCTGCGCCACGGCAGCTCTCGATTGACCCGCAGGTGTGGCGGACGTCCGGCCGAACATGCCTGCTCGCGCAGCCGTAGCGCGGGGCACCCGATATTGATCACGGTGCTGCCGCTGATCCTCAGCGCTACCGGGTGAGTCTTGGGAACACCTTCGACCAAGGGACTGATGACACTCAGCGCACGGCTCGCGCGCGAGGGGATGCTGCGTACGGTGATTCCCCTCAAGTTGTAGCGCAGCTCGATCCTTTTCGCGGGAACAGCCAGTGCCAGGTTCGTGCGCCGGTTGACACGACCACCGGGGACCAAGACTGGCTGATCCCCGGCGCTGACCTGGATCTGAGAGGCAACCGGCTTAGCCTTGGCGAAGGCGCTCCCGGCCAGTGCCACCTTGGGTGGACCGAGCCACATCGAGGAGCTGGGTGTGGCGAGAAGCACGATCTCGGCGACATCGAAGCTGCCGTCGGGCAGCGGGCTTGCCATGAGCAAGATGCCGGGCTCAGTGGTACCCGGACCCTTCGGCAGTTTCGTCTTGATCGGGGCAGTCGTAGAAGGGGGCTTCGGTGAGGTCGTCGGTGGCGGCGAGGCTGAAGGCGTGCGGACGGTTGGTGTAGGGGTTGTCGCGGACGGCGGATTGCTTGCCACTGAGGGCGCTGATCGCGGAAGCTCCGCATCCCGGTAAAAGGTGACGGCTGAGACACACAGTCCCGCCACCAAGATCAAACCGATTGCTCGACGTAACCCAGCCGCCCGTTGGTGATCAACCACGGTCAATTTGCCCAAGGCGACACCCCCCGGCGGCAATTGGCTAACGCTTTGTCGGATACCCGACGGCGCAGCAGTGCGGCCCCTATATTACGCTTTGGATCTTTGGACCTGGGGCTGGAACAACAGCAAAGGCGGGGTGGGTGGAACGTGATCACTAAGCGTGCAGCGCGATGGTCAAAGCTGGCTCTAGTAGCTGCAGGAGTCTTGGGATTGGCGGGGCTGACGATCAGTCCCAGCTACGCGGCCAATGACACAGAGATCTACATCGTGCAAGGTGTGCCAGGAAAGGACCTGGACGTCGCGATCGACGGAGAATCTGTTGCAGAGGATGTCAAGACAGCGGCGGTAGCAGGCCCGTTCAAAGTCGAGCCTGGTAGCCGTATGGTCACCTTCAGCGAGAACGGCACTACTGTCCTCGAGAACACCTTCTCGATCAAGGAAGGCGGCAAGGCCGATATCGTCGCCCATTTGCCCGAATCCCCGACAGGCGATCCTCTGGTGACGGTGTACAAGTACGACGCAGATGAGGTGGCCAAAGGCAAGGCCCGGCTGGTCGTTTCGCACGTCGCGGCTGTGCCGCCGGCCGATATTGTGGTGAATGGTCAGGTGCTTTTTGCCAACATCGCCAATGGCGAGTCGCTCGAGTTGGTGGTGCCCGTTGCCACGTACAAGGTGTCCATCGTGCCGAGCGAAAAGAAAGAGCCAGTCTTCTTCGGTCCGGTCAGCCTGACCGTCAAGGGCGGCGCGATCAACCGCGTCTACGCTGTTGGTGACCCGGAGAAGAAGACCATGAACGTCGCCGTGCACGTCCTTACCGTCGGCTCAACCGGCTCTGAAAAGCCGTCAGAGGTGAACACCGGAACCGGCGGTCAGGCCGTTGGGGATGGCCCGTCGTTGGAGGTGAATCTGGCGCGTTGACGCGACCGGCTTTGCAGTCCCGGACCTGGCGCCTTCAGGGGAGTCGACCGGGACTGCGTCGTTCCATCGTGAGCGGGCTCTGCCTGCTGACCTGCCTTTGCGGCTGTACGGCCCAGGCTGGCATCTCGACCCCCAGTGGCGATGGGCCCCGCGCTCAGTCGTCGGTCGCCCCCGCACGTCAGGGTCGCCCGGCTGCCAGTCAGCGCGTCCAGTTCATTCCAGAACACCTCACGCTCCCAGGCAATGCAGACGCGGCAGTACACCCGGCGGCCACGGTCAATGGTCTGCTCCAAGTTCCGGAGAACGTCCGGCATGTGGGTTGGTGGGATGGCAGCGCATACGCGGGCGAAGCCTTCGGGTCGACGGTGATCGCCGGACATGTCGATTCAGACACGTCTGGCATTGGATTCTTCGCTCGGCTGCGCAGGATCAAGGTGGGCGACACGGTTACGCTTCGCGAAGACTCACATCGGCTCAGATATCGAGTCACTTCTGTCAAGGAGGTGCCCAGAAAGGCACTCGCGACGAACAGCCAGGCGTTCCAGCAGACCGGTCCGCACCGGCTGGTACTGATCACCTGCACGGGCAACTTCCGTAGGGACCGTGGCGGCTATGAAAGCAACCTTGTCGTGGTTGCCAAGCCTGTGGGGTTGGCTCGTTAGCGCGAACTACTACAGCCTGTCACTGGTGACCGACAGCGGCTCAGTCGGCAGATTTCCTCTGATCATGTGAGCGCGTTGCGATCTTCCTCCGCTCGACAGGAACGCCATTGCGCAACCGGCGCCGGGTACGGGTGGGGTCCGTATCAGGTCGAGTGTGAGCCGACTTCGATGTGCTGGACTTGGCTGGTCGTTTCGATGTCAGCGATCTACTAGGTGCGATGGTGCCTTTGGCTGCCGGGTCAATCCCGAGATCATGATAGAGGTGCGATGAAGTGGAGTAGGTCTCCTCCGGCTGCTCGAACGGCAGATCCAAGCTGTCATTGATCATCTTCCAGCGCGCCAGGTCCGCCCAGTCAACGAAGGTGATCGCGACTCCCGATGCCCCCGCGCGCCCGGTGCGGCCGATCCGGTGCACGTACACCTGATCATCTTCCGGGCACTCGTAGTTGATCACATGGCTAACGCCTTCGACATCGATTCCTCGCCCGGCTACATCGGTCGCGACCAAGACGTCGATCCGTCCTTCGCGGAAGCGTCGCAAGGCCTTCTCCCTCGCGATTTGGTTCAGGTCGCCATGGATGGACGCCGTTGCGAAACCGCGGTCAACAAGATCATCGGCTAACCGCTGCGCTGACCGCTTGGTACGGCAGAAGATCATGGTACGGGTGCAGTTCTCGGCTTGCAGAATGCGGGCCACGATCTCGGGCTTGTCCAGTTCATGAGCTTGAAAGACGAACTGAGCCGTTGCCGGCACGGTTGTGGTGTCACCGGGGGATTCGGCTCGGATGTTGACCGGATGACGCATATGCCGCCGAGCGAGCGAGACGATCGCCGCTGGCATCGTCGCTGAGAACAGCATGGTCTGACGCAGCTCAGGAGTATTGGCCAGGATTCGCTCGACGTCCGGCAGGAACCCCAGATCCAACATCCGGTCGGCTTCGTCGAGCACCAGCACTTTGATATGGCGAAGATCGAGCGCGTCACGATCGACGAGGTCGAGCAGCCTGCCGGGAGTGCCAACCACGACCTCAACTCCGCGGCTCAGCGTACTGAGCTGATTTTCATAGCCCACACCACCGTAAACCGTGAGCACTCTTGCGTGTCTGCGAGTCGATGCTGCCGCTAGGTCGGATGCGACCTGGCTCGCCAGCTCACGGGTCGGTGTCACCACAAGCGCTTGTGGGGCACCCGGCTTGGCTAGCTCGGCAAAGTCGCGTTCGCCTGGTACGACGATCCGCTGCAGCAACGAGATGCCGAACGCCAGAGTCTTTCCGGTTCCGGTACGAGCCTGACCGATCATGTCCGTGCCGGTCAGGGCGATCGGAATGGCCATGGCCTGGATCGGAAAGGGTGTGGTGATACCGACCTGGTCCAGGGCCTGGACAATCGGGTCTATCACGCCGACATTGGCAAAAGTGGTCGACGGGACCGCCGTCTCGGGGACTTCCGGCCCAGGTTGGGCCTGTTGAATAGCTTTCGTGCTCAGAATCGCCTCAATGCTCGTTGCAGGTCGATGAGTCGCTTAGCTCGGCGTGTATGCACGGCGTTCAGAGTGCTGCGACCTCATCGGTTGTGAACTCGAGGCAGTCTACCGACTCAGCTCGGGATAGCCCCATCAGCCAGTCGGAACGCGAGCTCGGTTCGCCAGGTGTTCATGTCAGGATCCTCGATTGGGTCACTGTGGTAGATCTCGAGCCGGCACCCCCAGCGTTCGCCAACCGGGCTGTCATTCATGTCCCACCGCAAGCCATGGGTCTCCGCCCACTGCAAAAGCTCCGCTGTGGCGTTCTCGAGACCGTCGGGATGGCCCACGAAGAACGCGCGGACGAAACGTCCGCCAGGAAGGGTTCCAGCCGTCACTGCACTGCCTGCCCTGTCGGCGAGGTCGAGGGGTACGGCGACCGGCACGCCGGCCTCGACCTCGAGTTCGCGCTCCATATCAATGGTCAGGTAGCGGAAGAACACAGCGCCCGATGGCGTCTCGCCATGTTGGGCGAGCCAGTCCAGCAATTCCGGAACTCTGTCGGCGACGCTACTGAGAGTGGACATGGTGACGGACTCGCGAATTCCGACGTACGGTTGCGGCGGTCGCTCGATGATCTGCGGCGTGTTATCAAGGCTGCTCATACCGCCTAAGACTCGCAGCCGCCTCGAAAGTCATCGGGCAGACCCTAAGCTTCGCGCGCATCCAGGACAGATCTGATGATGCTTGCGGCCAGAACGCCAGCACTATCCTGCGAGCATGAACGAGGCATCGCAGCGATCCGACATCGTTCCTCATGCTGCCGCGGAACCGTGGGTTTCCGAGCCTCAGTATCGGCAAGGCGTTGTCGACCTGCTCGGCATTTTGGCGTATGGGGCTTTGGCTGCCTTCGACCGCCTAGCCGAGGACGCACGCCGCGCCCCCACCGTTGCCGACAAGGTCTTCGTGGCGTCCCTGGCTGCGCTGCAGATCAAACACTTCGACACAGTCCGTGACCGACTCGGCGGGCTGGACGTAGATGTCATGGTGGCAATGAAACCGTTCCACGTTCCGTTCGATGAGTTCCACGCGCAGACCAAGCCAAAGGACTGGTTGGAGGGGCTGGTATTGGCTTACGTCGGCAATGGCTTCGCTGCTGATTTCTACCGCGAGGTCGCGGCCTTCGTCGATACCGACACTCGGGCTCTCGTGCACCAGGTGCTGGCCGACGAGGGACATGCGGATTTTGTCATCGAAGAGGTGCGAACCGCCATCGCCACGGATCCCCGAGTGGCAGGCCGGTTGGCGCTCTGGGGGCGACGCCTGGTTGGGGAGGCCCTGAGTCAGGCTCAGCGGGTCGCCGCGAACCGGGAGGCACTGACCCACCTGCTGACCGGGACCGTCGACCGTCCAGGCATGGACCTCGCAGCGATCAGCCGGATGTTCTCACGACTGGTGGAGAACCACACCCGCCGCATGGCCAAGCTCGGCCTACAGGCCTAACCGACTCGCTCGTGGGTTCGCGAGCGTCGATCTCTCTGCGCGAGCGAACAGGCCTAGATCAAACAGCGCCGAAGCCGACGTGTCGAGCGTTTTCCTCGCCCAGATCGACATAGGCGATCTTCGATACAGGAATCAGCACCTTTCGGCCCCGTTCGTCGGATAGCGTGAAGACTCCGTCGCCACCGATTGCCATTGAGCTGAGCAGTTCCTTCTCTACATCGGTGGCCGACTCGGTGCTCTCCACCACGATTTCCCGACTGACATGCTGAATGCCGACCTTGACCTCCACTGTTCCTCCTGGTGAGAGCTGACCTGCTGCGGGTGGCACTGAAGCAACGGTGCCACACTCCAGGCGC
>DATEWO010000170.1:0-8296 GCA_035257925.1 Propionibacteriaceae bacterium
CCCGCCGCGAATGTGGCAGCTCGACGCCGCGAGTCTCTCGGACGCGAACAAGGCACTTCGAGTCCTGCCCCGGGAGCTTCGCCCGTACACGCGCGGCATCCGCATGGTCGGCCGGGCGGTCACGGTCGCAGCTTCCGGCGACCTGATGCCGGTACTCGCCGGCCTGGAGCAATGTGGGGCTGGCGACGTTCTGGTCGTCGATGCCGGAACCACTGAACAGGCGGTGCTCGGCGAGCTCTTCGCCACTGAGGCCATGCGGCGCGAGATGGCCGGCATCGTCGTCTACGGACTGTGCCGCGACACCGCGACCCTGGCCCAGCTGTCGCTGCCCATCTACGCGCTGGGCACCATTCCTCGAGCCGCCGGGGCCACTGCTCTTCCGATAACCCAGCAGCCAGTCCGTCTGGGAGACGTCGAGGTCCATCCCGGCGACATTCTCCTCGGGGACGACGACGGCATCGTGGTTGTCAGCGACGCGGAGCTGGACGCCGCCCTGGAAACTGCCGGGGCGATTCAGCGTCGGGAAGCCACGATCCGTTCCGCCGTCCAAGGCGGAAGATCATTGTTCGAGCAGCTGAACTTCGCGGAGCACCTGGAGAACCTTCAATCCGGCCGGGCCAGCTCGCTGACGTTCACCGTCGAATGAGAACGCAATCCGTGCAGTGGGCTTCGCGACCCGGTGCCCGTACCTGGAGGTCCCTCCCGGCCCGATGGAAGGCAAGAGAGTTCCATGCCTCGATGCCGGGCTACCAACCGACGCCCCTAGTGAAGCTCCCGGAGCTGGCGACCGAGCTCGGCGTGGGGTCTGTACTCGTCAAGGATGAGTCCGACCGTCTCGGATTGCCGGCCTTCAAGATCCTGGGTGCCTCCTGGGCAGTGAATTGCGCGCTGAGCCAACGCAGCGGCTTCGATGAGCCGGCGCGAAACCTGACCGAGCTCAGGGACCGTTCGGCACCGGTCACTCTGGTCACTGCAACGGACGGAAACCATGGTCGCGCGTTGGGCCGAATGGCCGCGCTGCTCGGCCTGGCAGCCCGCATTTACGTTCCTGCGGGAACGACCCAGCACACCGTGGAGGCAATCACCAGCGAGGGTGCCCAGGTGGTGCGAACCGATTTGATCTACGACGAAGTGGTCTGGGCCGCTGCCAGCTCGACCGCCGGTCGCCCCGACGATCTGCTCGTCCAGGACACCGCATGGCAGGGCTACGAGCAAATCCCCCAATGGATCGTGGAGGGTTATGGAACGCTGTTCGGCGAGATCGCCGCGGAGCTCGACGAGCCCACCGTCCACCTGGTCGCAGTGCCCACCGGTGTCGGATCGCTGCTCCAAGCCGCGTTGCAGCACTATCGCAATCCGGCGCTGGAACAGCGACCGACGGTGCTGGCCGTCGAACCGGTCTCAGCGGCCTGCGTTACCGCCAGCCTGGCGGCTGGTAAGCCGGTCAGTGTCGACACCTCTGAGCCCACGATCATGGCCGGGCTCAACTGCGGCAGCGTGTCAACGATTGCCTGGCCCGCCATCCGCGACGGGCTCGACGCCGGCGTCGCAGTCACCGATGATCAGGCCAGCGCAGCGATGCATCGTCTGAAGGAGTTCGGCGTCGCCGCGGGACCGTGTGGCGGTGCCGCGCTGGCCGGCGTACGGGCGGTCTTGAGCGATTCCGATCGGCGCGCGGCGCTGGCGATCAGCGAGGACAGTGCGCTGGTGTTGATCAGCACCGAGGGCGCGGTCTAGTGGCGCGACCGACGATCCGAGAAGCACTCGGGTGGGTATGCCTTCGCCGATAGAAACAAGAGAAGACAGGGGGACACAGTGGAATTTCGGTACGTAGGAAACTCAGGTTTCAAGATCTCGGAGATCACCTACGGCAACTGGCTGACCCACGGCTCACAGGTAGAGAACGATCAGGCGAAGGCGTGCGTACGGGCTGCACTCGACGCCGGCATCACCACATTCGACACAGCGGACGTCTACGCGAATACCAAGGCCGAGACCGTGCTCGGCGAGGCTCTGAAGGGTGAGCGGCGCGAGTCGCTGGAGATCCTCACCAAGGTGTATTGGCCCACCGGACCGCGTGGGCACAATGACGGCGGCCTGTCTCGCAAGCACATCATGGAATCGATCAATGGATCGCTGTCTCGGCTGCAAACCGACTACGTCGACATCTACCAGGCGCATCGCTACGACTACGAAACTCCTCTCGAGGAGACCATGCAGGCGTTCGCTGATCTGGTACGGATGGGCAAGGTGCTCTATATCGGCGTCAGCGAGTGGACCGCACAGCAGATCCAGGACGGACACGATCTTGCCGAGGAACTCGGCATTCACCTGATCTCCAACCAACCGCAGTATTCGATGCTGCGGCGGGTGATCGAGGCCGACGTGATACCGATGTGCGTCTCACTCGGCATGTCCCAAATCGTCTTCTCGCCTATCGCCCAGGGTGTGCTCACCGGAAAGTACCGACCGGGTGAGCAACCGCCGGCCGGATCGCGGGCAACCGACGAGAAGGGTGGCGCGGACATGATCAAGAAGTGGATGAGCGATGACGTACTGGAGCGAGTCCAACGGCTCGTGCCGCTGGCTGAGGACGCCGGAGTGTCAATGGCGCAGCTAGCTGTGGCATGGGTGCTGCAGAACGACAACGTGGCGAGCGCGATCATCGGTGCGTCGCGGCCGGAGCAAGTTCATGACAACGCCGCAGCTGCTGGAATCAAGCTGGAGGACGATCTGCTGAGCAAGATCGACGAGGTGCTAGATCCCGTAGTTCAGCGCGACCCTGCCATGACCCTGGAGAGCTCACCCAAGACCCGCTGAGGCCGTCAGGCGTACGTCTTCCATCACAACCGCGAAAGCGAGCACCCAGACCCACTCCGAGGCGTACGTCTTCCATCACAACCGCGAAAACGACTGCTGTCGGAAGATCAATTTCGGGTGAGGCGATCTGCTCGCGCGTGGAGATAGCGCTGCTGCGGCAGGTTGCTTGCTCGGCTGGCGGCGGCCCGGTACGCCTCGCGAGCGGCGGCTTTCTCACCACTCATCTCTAGTAGGTGGGCCCGTACCGCGTACAGCCGGTGATCGTCAGCCAGTTGCTTGTCGGAGGCCAGCGTTTCCAGTCGCTGAAGTGCCCTCGTTGGGCCGTCGGCCATGGCCACCGCGACCACATGATTCAGCGCAATGATCGGATTGTCGGAGGTCTGCAGGAGCAGCTCATAGAGCGCTTTGATCTGCGGCCAGTCGGTCGCCTCGGCGCTCGGTGCCTCATCGTGTATGGCGGCGATCGCCGCTTGGAGTTGGTACGGACCGGTCATTCCGCGCGGCAATGCTTCGGTGATCAGAGCGACGCCCTCGGCGATCTTGTCGGCGTCCCAGAGGGTACGGTCCTGCTCAGCCAGCGGCACCAGCTCACCGTTCGCGGTAGTGCGGGCGTGGCGGCGGGCGTCGGTGAGCAGCGTGAGCGCCAGCAGTCCGGCGACCTCGCCGTCCTCGGGCAGCAGCTGATGGACGATCCGGGTTAGCCGGATCGCTTCCGCGGAGAGTTCGGCGCGATAGAGGCTGCCGCCGCTGGTGGCGGCGTAGCCCTCGGTGAAGATCAGATAGAGCACGTGCAGCACTACCGCGAGGCGCTCGGCTCGCTGTTCGCGAGCGGGCAGACGAAAAGGAACTCCGCTTTCCTTGATCTGCTGCTTCGCGCGTGTGATTCGCCGCGTCATGGTGGCTTCTGATACCAGGAAAGCGCGGGCCACTTCAGCGGTGCTGAGGCCACCGACCGCCCGCAGGGTCAGCGCGATCTGCGACGCTGCCGACAGGGCGGGATGGCAGCACATGAACAGCAAGATCAACGTGTCGTCGGAGTCGCCTGCTCTCTCGGTGGCGTCAGTCTGCAGATCAGGCAATTCCCACCGCGCCGCGGTGTCCTCACGACGTCGGCGAGCCTGCTCACTGCGCAGCAGGTCGGTCAGCCGGCGAGCCGCGACCGTGATCAACCAGCCCTTCGGATTGTCCGGCACACCATCACTCGGCCACTGCGTCGCAGCCGCGAGCATGGCCTCCTGGACGGCGTCTTCGGCAGTGTCGAAGTGACCGTAACGGCGTACCACTGCGCCGAGAACCTGCGGCGCCAGCAGGCGCAGCAGGCTCTCAACGTCCATCTCGGACACAGGTTTCTTGATCAGTAGGTCAACTCCTCAGCCGACTCCATGATGGGACGTACGTCGGCGTACGCATTGGCCGCGACTTGCTCCGGTGCGGGGCAGGATGCGAGTCGGCCCGCAATCTCGGTCGCACGATCGAAGCTGTCGCATTCCACGATCCAGTAGCCGGCAAGCACTTCCTGGGTTTCGGCGTACGGGCCGTCGGTGACGAACGGAACGCCGTTCTGCGCACCCAGGCGTCTGGTGTGCACTGGCGCGGCCAGCCCTCGGGTCTCCACAAGCTCTCCGGAATCGGCCAGTTCGGTGTTGAAGGCCTCCATGAAGGAGGTCATCGCCGCGAAGTTCTCCGGTGACCAGGCCAGCCCATCGCTCGCCTGACCCGCCATGCCGTCGTAATCCTGCTGCGAGGCGTAGGTCAAGATCATGTATTTCATGTCCTTCTCCTTTCGGTACGGCACCTGCTTGGTGCCTCACCGGTGACGTCGAAGCTGCTGGCGCAACCCGGACATTCCCATTCCATTGCAAAGTCATCTGCGCAAGGAGGGCTGGACGTGCTCGTCGCTGCTTCGCCGTCGCGGCGCTGAAACATGCGTTGCCGGGTCACTAACCGGCGCCTGGATCCTCAGCCTCAGGCGGCACCTCCACGCTGACGATCTCTGCGAGCACGACGGTGATGTTGTCCGGGCCACCTCCGGTTATTGCCGCCTTCCACAACTCGAAAACACCCGCCACGCCCCGATTTTCTTCCAGCACAGCAGCGATCTTGGCGTCATCAATGACGTCGCTGAGCCCGTCGGTGCACACCAGATAGCACGTAGCGTCGTCGATGGGGTGGGTCGAGACATGCACATCGAGCGGCTCCCGGTTGCCGTACCCGCCAAGAATCTGGGTGATGAGCGCGGTGTGGGTCACCCCCGTCGGCAGCGACGGGCTGTCGTCGACGCTGACCTGTCGCAAGCCTTCCGGGCCGTAGGAGTAGACCCGGCTGTCACCGACGTTGAAGACGTACGCGTCGCCGGCTGTGAGGACTACACCGGCGACCGTCGTTCCCATTCCCTCCCGAGCGGGATGACGTGCTGCTTCGGCGTACACCGCGCTGTTGCAGGTGTTAACGGCATTGCGCACGGCTTCCGCATCGGCGAGCTCAGGCGCGAGCCTGGCCAGCGTTTGTACCACCACACTGCTCGCGACCTCGCCTGCAGGATGCCCGCCAAGCCCGTCGGAAACAGCAATCACCACTGGCGCTGAAAGCGGGAGCGCGAACGTCGCGGGCGCCGGCGTGACAGTTGCGCACGTAGTCCATGGTCCGACGACCACGCTGTCCTCGTTGTGGTCGCGTACTAGTCCGTCGTGGGTGATGACCGACACTTCCGTGAACCGATCCGCCATGGGTCCAGCCTGCCGTGCCACCCGGAACTCCGCAGGTTAAGGAGCCGATGTGGGTTTCAACTCCCGGCGGGAGTTGATCTTGCCGCGTAGGGCCTTGACGGCTGCCCTGACGCGCTCCAGGCTAGGCGGCCGGGGTATGGAGCGCTCGGCGTCGCCAAGGGCTTCGACGGTTGCACGTTCGAGTACCGCCAGCCGAGCCGAACCCGGAGGAAGCACCTCTACAACGGTCTCGAACAAGCGAAGCAGCGCCAACATCACGACAAGATCGCTCGAGCCGTAGCGTCCAAACAACCCGCCGATGAAGAAGATGTAGTCGGCGAAGTTGTTTCCGGGTATGACTACCCGCCCGCTGCCTCCGGGACCGGTGATGATCTTGGTACCAAGCGGCCGGACGGCGAGGTCGCAGCAGACAACCGCGAGGTGATCAATTGCCTGCACCGCGGTGTAGGGGTCGTTGATTGCCGGAGAGAGGGCCTTGCAGCCAATGTCGATCTGCTGCCGGATGCCGAAGGCGATGTCTTGTTCGATGGTGCGTTCAAAGCCAATCCGGACATCGGCGTCTAACGCGGCTTCGAAAGGCTCCGCAGGGGGCGGTGGGTCGTCCGCCGTTGGCGCCCAAACCCAGCCGAGGACAGTCCCCCCAACCACATGCTCACCGACCCGCTTGCGGAGGCAGATGGTGACATTGTCATCGCTCACCAAGGGAAGCAGTAGCAATGGGTAGACGGTCTGGATGTAGCCGGACCTCCGGCCGAGCAGCGGCACAGCCCATTCCGGAACCTGTGGGGCGGCTTCCTGAACAGTTGCCGTGTCCTCATGGGCAATTACACGCCGGGTGTTGCGCTCAACTCTGCGATTGATGGCATCAATCTGGATCGAATGCACGAGGTGGTCGGCGAAATAGACCACCATTCCCAGGCTGAGGAAGAGCAACGCGATAGCGCCACTAACAGCGAGCCGTGGATAGTCCTCAGTTCGTTCACCGGCCGCCACGCCGACGGTGAACAGACCTGCCGCGCTGTAGACGAAGGTGGCTATAAAGCCGCTGAGAACCACCTGGGTCGGACGATCCCGGAGGAAATTGCGCAGCAGCCGTGGTGAGAACTGGGTTGAAGAGAGCTGGAGCGCGACGACGGTCAGGCCAAGGACGAGTGCGATGACCGTCACGACCGTGCTGCTGATTGATATGAGTAGCGCGCGGGCGTCGTCCGCAGTGCCCTGGAAAGTCAGCCAACTCAGTCGGGAGTCGGGGGGTATGTCGATCTGGGAGACCCCGAAGCCCACAACAAGCGCGATCAACGCAGCTGCGCTAGGCAGCACCCAGAGCGCTCCGCCGATGTACTCCTTCAGGGCCCGCCAGCGCACGGACCGCCTGATGCTGCGAACGGAACGCTGGCTTGACGCTGAGCTCATGGTGCAAGTCAGGCTATCGCCCAAACCTGGTAGGTCATGGTGACTTGGTGAGCCTCGCGTGCGCGGCGACCGGGCAATCAGCAGCGTCGCCGTGATGTGAGAATTTGGCTCGAGATGGCCGATGTCCGGAGGACCTGGGGCGTGCCGCCAATGCGGTGAAACAGCCGCCTGTATCGAGCGTCCTGGCGGTTACCGATCAGGCGCCGAGATGCGTCATGAACTGCTATCCCTCATCCAGGATTGGCCGGCAAAGGTCCGCCAGGACCCCGGCTTGAGTCGGGGTTAGCTTCAAGTCCTCAGCTCCATGTGGGAACGTCGTTTTCATGAACGCGTGGTCGTCGGCGCGTCGTGGCGTCGCACGCCATCCGGTGCTTGCGTTCATGCTGATCAGCCTCGGGGTTGGCTTTGTGACCGCCGCAATCCCGCCGATTACGGACTCGGCGATCTTGCCATTCGACATGCCGTTGCACGGAATAGTTGGCGGGTCCCTGGGCGTTGGCCTCGCTGCCTTTCTAGTCACCGCCGCGTTGTCGGGGCGCGCTGGCGTCGCAGATCTCGGACGTCGCAGCGTACGCTGGCGGGTTCCAGTGCGCTGGTACCTGCTCGCGCTGTTCTTCGTTCCCGTCGCGGCTACGCTGATCTCGCTCGCGATCTACGGCCCGCGAGCGCTGGCAGCCCCGTCGGGTGGGTGGCCGGGAGCGCTGGCTGAGGTCGCGGCCTACTTTCTGTTGCAACTGGTGCTCTTCCAGCTTGTTGAGGAGATCGGATTCACTGGGTTCCTGCAGCACCACTGGCAGGACAGGTACAGCCCGTTGAAGCTCACCTTGTACGTGGCGCTGCTGTGGGCGTTGTGGCATATGCCGGACCACTTCGCGGAGGAGGGCTGGGGAGTCGAGCAGCTCATCTCGGCACCAGTCGTTTTCGCTATGGAGCTCGTCGCACTGTTCTTCGCCCGCGCCTTGTTCGTGTGGTTCTACAACTGCACTGGTTTCAGCGTGCTGCTGGTGGCGATCTTCCACGCAAGCTTCGATGCCGCAATCAGCCAGCTCTCCCGCGACGTGGTACCGGCGTCGAACACAGTGAGATTCCTGATCTTCAGCGGGGTGATCCTCCTCTTCGGGGCAGCTGTGATCATTGCCACCAAGGGCCAGCTAGGACGGCGCGCAGCTGCAATACCCGTGGGCCAGGAAGGCGGCGTGGCTAGCGATCACAGCCCGGATGACGCGGAAGGGGAAGGGAATCCACAACAGTTGGATCCGCCAGTGGCGTGAAATCTGATCCGCCTACCGAACTGGCGGTCGCTGCTCGCGTGCATCTCGCGGGCAGCCGTAGCACCG
>DATEWO010000171.1:0-7088 GCA_035257925.1 Propionibacteriaceae bacterium
GGCCCTGCCGCCCTGGTCAGCCCGGGCCTCCAGCCAGTAGATGTGCCGGCCATCGATCTGCACAGCGGCTAGTCGCGCTGGACCAATCAGCTGGTTGACCGAGACCGGAGAGACCCATGATCCGTATGGCGAAACCGTCACGGGCTCAATGTATGAGGTTGCCTCGCCGCGAGCGTCGGCGAATCGCGCGCCGCCGGACGGAACGGATTTCAAGCGCGATGCGCGAGCGGCAAACAAAACGGGCGCGAGTCGGCTGCTACCTCTTGGTACAGCTGGGGCCGATGGTGCAAGATAAGGAGCACACCAGGTCCGCGTGACCGCTTGAGGCTGTTGGGGAAGGCAGCCCTCAGGTTGTCTTTTGGTCTCGCACTTGGAGGATCTGGTCATGAGCACGACCCGTGGAGTTCTGTTCATCCACTCCGCGCCGTCAGCACTGTGCCCGCATATCGAGTGGGCGGTCGGCGGCGTCTTTGGTATGCCCGTACGCGTTGACTGGATCGTTCAGCCCATCGAGCGCGCCTGCTATCGCACCGAATACTCATGGACTGGCCCTTGTGGCACAGCAGCGCGACTGGCGAGCGCCCTCAAGGGTTGGCAGCGGGTTCGTTTCGAGGTCACCGAGGAGGCCACTTCAGGCTCCGAGGCTGAGCGCTACTCCTACACCCCAGCGCTTGGCATGTTCCACGCGATTACCGGTATCCATGGCGACATCATGATTCCCGAAGATCGGATCAAGCACGCGATAGCGCTCGCAGCTCTCGGAGGCAAGGACCTCACCAACGCCCTGCAGGATCTGCTCGGCAGCGCCTGGGACGAAGAGCTCGAACCGTTCCGCTACGCCGGTGACGGCGCACCGGTCCGCTGGCTGCACGAAGTCGTCTAACTCCTCACCCACACTGCCAAGTCGGCGTTAGAGGGGGATATTGGTGTGCGCGCCGCGTTCGCCGGTGTCGGCGACGCGGATCGCAGCAGCCAGGGCTGATCGAGTTGCCTCGGGGGTGACGATCTCGTCCACAACCCCGATCTCGACCGCCTTTTCCACACCTCCGGCGATGCGCTCGTGCTCTGCGGCGAGCTCAGCCTCGAGCTGCGGGCGCACGTCGTCGGCGACCTCGGCCAGCTTCCGTCGGTGCAGAATGCGAACGGCTGCGATCGGGCCCATCACAGCCACCTCAGCTCCCGGCCATGCGAAGACTCGAGTCGCACCGAGTGAGCGGGCATTCATCGCGATGTACGCGCCGCCGTAGGCCTTGCGGGTCACCAGCGTCACTCGGGGCACTACTGCTTCGCCGAAGGCGTGCAGCAACTTGGCGCCGCGGCGTACCACGCCGTCCCACTCTTGCCCGACACCCGGCAGGTAGCCGGGTACGTCCACGACTACGACCAGGGGTACCCCGAAGGTGTCGCACATCCGCACGAACCGGGCCGCTTTCTCCGCGCTGAGTGAGTCCAGGCAGCCTCCCAGCCGAAGCGGGTTGTTGGCGATGACGCCGACCGTCCGCCCGCCGAGCCGCCCGAGAGCAATGGTGACGTTGGGAGCCCACCGGGCGTGCAGTTCAACCATCGAGCCCTTATCCAACAGGCCGTTGATCAGTGGATGCACATCGTAGGCTCGCTTGGGCGACTCGGGCAGCAGTGCAGCAAGATCAACATCGGCCACCTGCCTCGCGGTCAGACCCTGACTGGCCAGCAGGGTGGCCAGCGCTCGGCCCTGCTCGATGGCATCCGACTCGTCGTCGGCGACCACGTGCACGACGCCTGATCGGCGGGCATGTGTGTCGGGTCCGCCGAGCCGCAGCATGTCGACATCTTCACCGGTGACCGAACGCACCACATCGGGACCGGTGACGAAGATCCGACCCTCCGGGGCCAAGATCACCACGTCAGTCAGCGCCGGTCCGTACGCTGCGCCGCCCGCCGCGAAGCCGAGCACGATGGAGATCTGCGGGATCTTGCCGGAGGCCTGGGTCATCGCATGGAAGATCCGACCGACTCCATGCAGGGACAGCACACCCTCGGCCAGGCGGGCGCCGCCGGAGTGCCAAATTCCCAGAATTGGCACCCGGTCGTGCATCGCGCGCTCATACGCTCGTACCACCACATCGCAGCCATCCATGCCCATAGCGCCGCCCATCACCGTGGCATCCGAGCAAAAGGCAACCACCCGGCAGCCGTTGATGGTGCCTGTCGCGGCCAGCATCCCAGAGTCGTCATCCGGAGTGATCAGCTCGATGGAACCGGCGTCTAGCAACGCCTGTAGCCGGAGCTTCGGATTACGCGGATCCTGCTCTCGGGGGAGCTTGATCCTTGTGGGTGCAGCGGCATGCGGGGCGCCGGTTGCCTGCGGAGCGGGTGCCGTGCCCGGGGCAGGGCCCCGCTCGGTTGTCATCGTCATGTCGAGCCTCCTGTGGCGTAGGCAGTGGTGAAGGCCACGGCGACGTTGTGACCGCCGAAGCCAAACGAGTTGTTGATCGCCGCCAGGTCACCGCTTGGTAGATCGCGCACCTTCGTGGCGATGTCGATACCAAGATCGGGTTCTGGGTTGTCCAGGTTGATGGTGGGCGGCACCGTGCGGTGATACAGGGCGAGCAGGGTGGCGAGTGACTCCAGCGCTCCGGCACCACCTAGCAGGTGCCCAGTCATGGATTTGGTTGCGGTGACGATCGCCTCGGTGTGCTCACCAAGTGATTGCCGAATCGATCCAGCCTCAGTGACGTCACCTTGTGGGGTGGAGGTGGCATGCGCGTTGATGTGCACGATGTCGCCCGGTGCAAGTTCGGCCTCGCGGAGTGCCTTGGTCATGGCCAAAGCCTGACTTGCGCCAGTCGGGTCGGGCTGGACCATGTCGTGCGCATCGGCGGTGATGCCGGCTCCGGCGAGTTCGCCGTAGATACGAGCACCACGTGCCCTGGCGTGCTCCAGAGTCTCAATGACCAACATGGCTGCGCCTTCCGCGAGCACGAAGCCGTCCCGGTCGACATCCCAGGGCCGCGATGCCCGCTCCGGCTCGTCGTTGCGCCGACTCATGGCCTGCATCTGGGCGAAGCTGGCGATCGGCAACGGGTGGATAACACCCTCAGTGCCTCCCACGACGGCAACATCGGCGCGGCCCAACCGCAGCATGTCCAGGCCGAGCGAGATCGACTCATTGCTTGACGCACAGGCCGACACGGGTGTGTGGACCCCGGCTTGGGCTCCGAGCCGGAGGCTGACGTTGGCTGCCGAGGCGTTGGCCATCAGCATGGGGATGGCCAACGGGCTAACGCGGCGAGCGCCTTTCTCTTTCTGGATGTCCCAGTTGGAAAGCAGCGTGATCATCCCGCCAATACCTGTGGCGATGGCGACACCGAGCCGCTCCCGGTCTACAGGGTTCTCCTCCCGCAGCCCGTACCCGGCGTCCTGCCAGGCCTCCAAGGCAGCGACCACCGCTAGTTGCGCGGAGCGGTCGAGCCGGCGGGCTTCGACGCGTTCCAAGATCTCCGCCGGATCCACTGCTGCTTGGGCGGCAATCTGTACTGGCAGATCAGCGGCCCAGTCGGCTTCGATCTTGCTTACCCCGGACTTGCCGGCCAACAAGCCGTCCCAGGTGCTGGGGACGTCGCCTCCGAGCGGAGTAGTAGCTCCGAGGCCGGTGACGACAACGCGGATGCGTGACATGCGGTGACTCCTGCGGTGCGTGTGTCGAGTTGTTTGGCTGATCTCCGGGCCACCGGTGGTGTGGGACCCGACATGATCAGCGCGGTGATCAGGCGGCAGCGCGCTCGATGTAGGCGACGGCATCGCCCACTGTCTTGAGGTTTTTTGCCTCTTCATCGGGGATGCTGACGCCGAACTTCTCTTCGGCGGCGTAGATGATCTCGACCATCGACAGCGAGTCCACATCCAGATCATCGGTGAACGACTTGTCCAGCTGAACGTCATCAACTGGGACGCCGGCGACCTCATTGACGATCTCAGCTAGATCGGCGCGGACTTCCTCGGTGGTGGGCATCAATGAAGCTCCTTCAGTGTGGTTGGGATGGTTCTAAATCCAGATTTCAGGGGTCTAGATCTCAGGGCAGGATGATCACCTGACCGGCATAGACCAGGCCGGCGCCGAAGCCAATGATCAAGCAGGTCTGCCCGCTATGGGCCTCGCCAGACTCCAGCAACGCCTCGATGGCCAGTGGAATCGATGCGGCGGAGGTATTGCCCTGCCGGGCGATATCGCGTGCGACGACGACGCGGCTGGGCAGTTTGAGCGCACGGAACATGGCGTCGGTGATCCGCATGTTCGCCTGGTGCGGGGCGAAGACATCTAAGTCCTCTGGACGTACGCCGGCAGCGTCGAGCGCCTCAGCGGCGGTCTTTGCCATCGTGTAGGAGGCCCACTTGAAGACTGGGTTGCCTTCCATCTTCAGCGTCGGCCAACTGGCTTCGCCGTCGGTCGATCGATACGACTCGGTGTCCCAGGCCAGCGCGGCGTCCCAGGGCTCGGTTTGCTGAATCAGCGGAGCTTGATCACCATCAGATCCCCAGACCACCGGTCCGATGCCTGGGAACTCACTCGGTCCGATGACCGCAGCACCGGCACCGTCGGCGAACAGGAAGACTGTGGACCGGTCGGACCGGTTCGTCATGTCGGTGAGTCGCTCCACCCCGATGATCAAGACGTACTTCGAGGCGCCACTGCGAATGAAGGAGTCGGCCATCGCGGTGGCGTAGCAGAACCCAGCACAGGCGGCTGAGATGTCGAAGGCCGCGGCGCTTTTGGCCCCCAGATCGCTGGCGATCGTTGTGGCGACCGCAGGTGTCTGAAAGAGGTGGGTGACGGTCGAGACGATGACCGTATCGATTTGCCCGGCCTCGATGCCGGCGCGATCCAGCGCTTTGCGTGCGGCGGCACGTGACATCATCTGGATGGTCTCGTCATCGGAGGCCCAGCGGCGCTCGATGATCCCAGAACGGGTACGAATCCACTCATCGGAAGAGTCGATCATCGTACAGATCTCGGCGTTGTCGACCACCCGACGAGGCCGGTAACCGCCTACGCCAAGGATGGCGGAGTGTTTGGCTCCGGGTGTCACTTTGAGCATCATCGGGTGACCTCAGTGGCGTCTGCGGACTCGACAGTCGGGTGCAGCCGAAGCAGTGGCTGACCGGGAGAGACAGGATCTCCGTCCTCAACCAGCCACTCGACGACGATGCCACCGTGGGGTGCGCTGACCGGCATTTCGTCCCGGAGGTTCTTGACCATCCCGACGGTGCTGTGGTTGGGCAGGATCGTCTCGGTCTCGACGTCCTCGGTGCGTACGAACTGACCCTTGCCGGGGGAGACGATCAGACGCCAGGTGGGATTGCTTGCAATTGGGGAGGCGGCTGCAGTGCCGCCGTGCTTCTGAACGAACTCCATCGCCTCTTCGAGCTGATCCGGAGTGTTCAAAGCGAAGAGCTCCACACCCTTGAGGTTTCGTTTCGCGATGCCGGTCAGTGTGCCTGCCGGCGGCATCTCCAGCAGGCCGGTGACGCCAAGATCGCTCATCGCCGTCATGCAGAGGTCCCAGCGGACCGGCGCGGCGACCTGCCCCACCAGTCGCCCGAGTACCTCGCGGCCATTGTGCACCACCTGGCCATCTGCGTTCGACAGCAAGCGGGTGCGCGGATCGTGGGTGGAGATGGCGCGCGCAAGAGCCTCGAGCCGCGCGACAGCGGGATACATGTGCACGGTGTGGAACGCGCCGGCGACGCTGAGTTCGATGAGCCTGGCTCGAGCCGGAGGATTGGCGGCCAGCGCGGCCAGCTGCTCCTTGGTGCCGGCAGCGACGATCTGGCCGCTGCCATTGTTGTTCGCAGCCGTCAGGTCATGCGCCGCTAGCTTGGCGAGCACATCCTCGGCGTCACCGCCGATGACGGCAGTCATCGAGGTTGGAGTTGCGGCGCTGGCCTCCGCCATGGCGCGGCCCCGCTCACGTACCAAGACCATCGCCTGCTCCGCCGACAGCACCCCGACCCCTGCTGCCGCGGTGATTTCACCAACGGAGTGACCCGCGACGACACCGACCAGTGGGTAAGCATCGGCCGGATGCGGAAATAGTTCGAGCGCGGCGAGCAGGCCCGCGGCCACTAGAAGTGGTTGGGCAATCGCGGTGTCTCGGATGGTCTCGGCGTCGGCTTCGGTGCCGTAATGCCTCAGATCCAGCCCCGACACCGCCGACAGCCAGTTGAGCCGGTCAGCGAAGGACGGCTGATCCAGCCACGGGCCAAGGAAGCCTGGCGTCTGCGCCCCCTGACCAGGCGCCACAATCGCAAGCACATCTGTACTATTTCCTGGCCCCGACGAAAAGGGCGTAGGGGGACGGCACGAATCTTCGGATGTCCTATTGTCACTTCCCCACAGTTTTTCTGGGCCCGCTGCTCGCGCATCGCCCTTGGACTCCGCCGCCGTCGTCGTCACTCGCGGAGGAAGAATCGCCCCGCTCCTCCTCCGTGCGACGGCGCGCGATTGCCGTGTCTAATGGCTCGCTCCGCTCGCTGCGTTTCGCGCCTAGCAGCCGCCTCGTTCGTCGTCGCTTCCGGACGGAAGAACGTGTCCGCTCGCTCCTCCTCACCACGGCGCCGCGCGAAACGCGACGCTCGCAGCATGCGGCGCAGTCTGGAGGGCAGCGCGCGATCCGAAGGTTCGTCGCCCGGGTTGGTTGGCTTCATCGGCCAGTGGGTGCCTCTTCCGGGCGGGAGCGGGCGAAGAGCCGCCCGAGAGTGACCGCTAACCGCAGTGCGTAGGCGTCGCGTGGGTCAGTCGGGCTGTAGCCGGTGACCTCATGGATCCGTCGTAGCCGGTAGCGGACGGTGTTGGCGTGGACGAACAATGCGCGCGCGGCCGCCTCCACCGAGAGTCCCTGATCAAGGAACGTCACCAGCGTCTCCAGCAAGCCGCCCCCGGCTGCTTGCAACGGCTCGTAGATGTCGTGGGCCAGCGCCCGGCGAGCATGACCGTCACCGGACAATGCTCGCTCGGGCAACAGATCGTGAGACGTGACTGGTCGCGGCGCTTCCGGCCAACCGGCCGCGGCGCGGTAGGCGGAGACCGCCTCCCGAGTGCTGGTTGCCGC
>DATEWO010000172.1:0-2327 GCA_035257925.1 Propionibacteriaceae bacterium
CCGCCGGGATCGAGCCGGCGGCCGTGCTCGGCCTTGGCGTTGCTGCGCCTGGCCCGCTCGACGTCGTCGAGGGCGTGCTGCTCCAACCTCCCCAGTTAGCCGGTTGGGAGAAGGTCCGACTCCGCGCTGATCTGCATGCCGCCACCGGCCTACACGTGTTGGTGGACAAGGATGTAACAGCTGCGGCCACCGGCGAACGCTGGGCTCAGGCGGGCGCCCGGCACAACTATGTCTTCTGCTATCTGGGCTCCGGGGTGGGAGCCGGGGTGGTGATGGATGACGTCGTGCTCCGGGGTGCCAGCAACAACATCGGCGAGATCGGCAACATACTTGTCGACCCAGGAGCCGAGGACCTCGGGGTTGGCCAACCAGGCACGCTGGCCGCGGCGTGCCTGCCCCGAGCACTGGTAGTGCGGGCCGCCCGACGCGGCTTGATCACCAGCACCGTCTCACTCGACGACTTCGTGGCCGTCGACGAGGTCTTCACGACGCTTTGCGAGCGGGCGTACGCCGGCGACGCTGCCTGCCTGCAGCTGATCGACGAGGCGGCGACCGCGCTGGCCGTCGGCCTAGCGGTGCTGGTGAACGCCCTCGACGTCGATCGGGTGGTGCTCGGGGGACCGATCTGGTCGCGGATCAGCAGTCGGATCTTGGCCGTGTTGCCCGAGTTGATTCAGCCGCAGCTGGTGGCCGCTCGTCAGCAGTTAATCGTCGAGGGCTCCGCGGTCGGCGAGCACGTCGCCGCTCAGGGTGCAGCGGCGCTAGTCCTCGACCATTTCCTCTCCCCGCGGCCGTCCGTACTGCTCATGGACTGACTGCCGTGGTCAAGTCCAGTTGTTTGAATTAGTCTGAGTTGCGCCCGCGCTCTCACGCCGACGAGGACCTCATGCATGATGACCGGCGATTGCTCGAAGCCCGCCTGAACCGCTTCTTCCACGATCATGTGGAACCAGCCATCTACCGGGCCAGCGCTCCGCTGGCGCTGACTGCCTGGCGCGTGCCCGGTGAGCCAGTCCCCTTTGCAGATGCAGTCCGGCAGAACTTCACCTCGATCGACATTGGCGCGGCCTGGGGCGAACCGTGGAGCACGCTCTGGATCCATGCGGTTGGGGAGGTGCCGACCGACTGGTTGGGCCTGGCGGCGACCAAGCCGGAGGTTGTGATCGACCTCGGCTTTACCGCGGCGGCCGGCTTCCAGGCTGAGGGCCTCGCATATCGGGCGGACGGAAGCATCATCAAAGCCGTCTCACCGTTCAACGACTATCTCCCAGTTAGGCCGGAAAAACCCGTTGAGTTCTACCTCGAGGCCGCGGCCAACCCCGATGTCGCGAACACCGCCTTTCTGCCGACTCCCAACGGGGATCCCGCTACCGCAATCCAGAGACCGCTGTATGTGATCAAGAAGCTCGCCTTGGCTCTACGCAACGTAGAAGTGTGGGAGCTGCGCGCCGACATCTGGACGTTGTCGGGACTGATGCACGAGTTGCCGATGGACTCCAGTCGCCGAGCCGAGATCTTGTTCGCGCTGCAACGAGCAATTGATGTCACTGACCCGGACGATGTCGCGGGGACCGCGGTGGCCGCCCGGCAGGAGCTGACGGAGGCACTCTCCCGGCCGGCGTCGGCCAGCGCGCATCGGGTGGTCGCCGTTGGGCACGCGCACATCGATACTGCCTGGCTGTGGCCGATACGGGAGACGATCCGCAAGTGCGCCCGCACCTTTTCCAACGTGATCCATCTCGCGGACGCCGACCCGACATTTAAGTTCGCCTGCTCCTCGGCGCAGCAATACGCCTGGATCAAGCAGTACTACCCCGAGCTGTTCGACAAGATCACCGAAAAGGTCCGCGCCGGTCAGTTCGTACCCGTCGGCGGGATGTGGGTCGAATCAGACACCAACATGCCAGGCGGGGAGGCGCTGGCCCGCCAGTTCGTCGCCGGCAAGGAATTCTTCCTTCAGAACTTCGGGATCGAGACCGAGGAGGTTTGGCTGCCGGACTCCTTCGGTTACTCTGCGGCACTCCCCCAGATCGTCCGCGCATCGGGCTCGCGGTGGTTCCTTACTCAGAAGATCTCGTGGAACCAGATCAATCCCATGCCGCACCACACGTTCTGGTGGGAAGGCATCGACGGCAGTCGAGTGTTCACCCACTTTCCGCCGTCGGACACCTACAACTCAACTCTCGCAGGTGTTGAGCTAGCGCGAGGCGCGCGGCAGTACCGGGAGAAGGGGCGCGGCACCACCTCGCTCTTACTGTTCGGATATGGCGACGGCGGTGGGGGCCCCAATCGGGACATGCTGGCTGCGGCACATCGGCTGCGGTCAT
>DATEWO010000173.1:0-6165 GCA_035257925.1 Propionibacteriaceae bacterium
GCCCAGTTGGAATCTGCCGTGATCGCCCGAGGCGGTGCTGTGAGCGGCTCCGAGGAACGCTCCCCGAGCTCCGAAGAACGCTCCCTGAGTTCCGAAGAACGCTCCCTGAGCCTGTCGAAGGGGCGGTCTTCGACAAGCTCAGACCGCATACTCCCACCTACGTCGCCGCGCGGTGTCGGGAACCTTCGGGGGGAGGACCGGTTCCCCGACGCCGCGCGGCGAGCCCTCGCCGACACCCAGTTGCGGCGCAACCTGGGCAAGGCAACGACGACCATTCGGAGCAAGCGTGCGCAAGTGGTAGCGGAGCTGACTGACTGGGAAGAGTTGCGCGAAGCGGGCCGGCAGCTCAAGGTGCACACCATGGCGCATCTGCCCGACTATCTTGCCCAGTTGGAATCTGCCGTGATCGCCCGAGGCGGTGTGGTGCACTGGGCCCGCGATGCGAACGAGGCCAACGCGATTGTCATTGATCTTGTTCGTGGCAAGGGCGTGGATCAACTAGTCAAGGTCAAATCCATGGCGACACAGGAGATCGGGCTCAACGAAGCATTGGAAGCAGCGGGCATCGCCCCATTGGAAACTGATCTTGCCGAACTGATCGTGCAGCTCGGCCACGACAAGCCATCACACATACTCGTACCGGCGATCCACCGGAACCGCGCCGAGATCCGGGAGATCTTCCTACGCGAAATGGCCGAGGTTGACCCGGCGCTTACCGATGAGCCGGTCGCGCTCGCCGCTGCTGCTCGCCAGCACCTGCGGCGCAAGTTCCTTTCCGCCAAGGTCGCAATCAGCGGGGCAAACTTCGGGATTGCGGAGACCGGAACCCTTGCGGTCGTGGAATCTGAGGGCAATGGCCGGATGTGTCTCACCTTGCCGGAGACCTTGATCACGATCATGGGGATCGAGAAGCTGGTCCCACGCTGGCAGGACCTGGAGGTCTTTCTGCAGCTGCTACCACGTTCCTCCACCGGTGAGCGGATGAACCCCTACACCTCGATGTGGACCGGCGTCACGCCCGGCGACGGGCCGCAGGAGTTCCATTTGATCTTGCTGGACAATGGCCGGACCGCCGTACTGGCTGATACGGACGGCCGGGATGCGCTGAATTGCATTCGCTGCAGTGCCTGCCTCAACGTGTGCCCGGTCTACGAGCGGACTGGCGGTCACGCGTACGGATCGGTCTACCCGGGCCCGATCGGCGCCATCTTGTCTCCGCAGCTCACTGGGATTGAGGACAACGCCTCGCTGCCGTACGCGTCATCACTGTGCGGCGCCTGCTACGACGTCTGCCCAGTCAAGATCAACATTCCGGAGATCTTGGTGCACCTGCGCGCTAAACACACCGAGACCTACGCAGCAGAACATCGGGTGCCGAGTGGGGAAGCCTCGGCAATGGCAGCGGCTGCGTGGGTGATGAGCAACCCGAAACGCTGGACGCTCGCCCTCCGCAGCGGACGACTCGGCCGGATGCTCGGTCGCAAGCGCGGGGTGATCGGCGACGTGCCGCTGCCACTCGCAAAGCAGTGGACCGGTGCCCGCGACTTCGCGCGGCCGCCCAAGCAGACGTTCCGCGACTGGTGGACCGCCGAGCATGGGGGAGAGCGGTGAACGCTCGCGAGGAGGTGCTGGCGCGTATCGCGGCTGCTCATCGCGCCGCCCCGCCGACTGATCTGCGTTATCAGCACATCAGCCGGGAGTATCGGACGACATCAGATGCCTCGGTTGAGGCGCTCGCTGCGCTCCTGATTGATCGTCTGGTGGACTATCGAGCGCTGGTACGGCAGTGCTCCGTCGATGATCTCGGTGCGACCATCGCTCATGCGCTCGAGCAGCGCGGTGCTCGAACAGTAGTGAGCCCGGCTGGCTTGGATCCATCCTGGACGGCTGGCGTTGCCGCAGAGGTGCTCACTGATCTTTCCGATGGACCACCACTCAGCGTCTCCGAGCTGGACAATGTCGACGGTGTGATCACGAGTTGCGCTGTCGCGATCGCTGAGACCGGGACGTTGATCTTGGATGGTTCAGCCGGACAAGGCCGTCGCGTCCTCACGCTCATCCCCGACTACCACCTCTGTGTGGTATTCCAAGATCAGATTTGCGCCGATGTTCCACAAGGGCTCGCCCGCCTGACACCGACTCGGCCATTGACCATGATCAGCGGGCCGAGCGCGACCAGCGACATCGAATTGAACCGTGTGGAGGGCGTGCACGGGCCGCGCACTCTCGAGGTGATCATTGTGCATGAGAGGAGCGAATGATGCCGCGGTACTGCCTGCTGGGACACGTGGATCCCAGCCGCCTGAATGAATACCGCGAGGCCCACAGCGCTGTGTGGCCGGAGCTGCTTGAGGCACTACGAGACGCCGGCTGGCGCAACTACTCGCTCTTCCTGCGTGAGGATGGCCTGCTCATCGGTTACGCGGAAGCCGACGATCTTGCCGTCGCGCAGGAACGGGTAGCTCGGACCGAGGTCAACACTCGGTGGCAGGCCACCATGGCCGAACTCTTCCAGACCGAGGGCGCTCCGGACGAAGCCTGGGAGATCATTCCGGAAGTGTTCAACCTCGAAGATCAACTTCAGGCTGCCGGTCGGACCACGCAGCCCAGCCGCTGAAGCACTTGATACCTTTCGTCACTGTCGCGGGATGACAGTGAGCACTCGAGCGAGATGGGTGCGGAACTCGCTCATGAAGTTGCTCAGAAAGGCCGCCATCGCGTCGTCGGTGACCTCACCATCAGCGGTGAAGATCTCCGGTGTGTATCGGATGTAGGCCTCCGGCGGGTAGTTGTCGTCGTAGTCGGGGCTGTACAACGGCAGGTCGCCGATGGGTCATGAGTGCTCCTCTCGCGATGAACCGCTTTGGTCCGCCTCAGCGTTGGGTCTCGTGCCGGGTTCTGTAAGGACGACAATCTTGCCGGCAGTGGAGCCTGCCTCCATCTCGGCGTGAGCTTCGCGGATCTCATCCAGGTGGTAGACCCGATGCAGTGGGACGACCGCCTCGCCTGCTGCAACAGCGTCGAGGAAGTTCTGCAGGATCCCTGCGGACAGATCGGTGGCCTCGCCGGTGTAGGCGGTGAGCCGCACACCGCGGGGAATGTAGTCGATCGGGTAGAAGTCGGAAACGGTCCATACGTTGGAGAGCATCCCGGTGAAGCACACCACCCCGTGCACTTTGGTTGCGGCGAGGGTGTCCGGCAGGGTTGGAGTGCCGACAAGCTCGAGGGCGGTGTCGACCCCACTGGGCAGGATGTCGCGGACTCGATCAGCGATCTGGCCGTCGTCGATCACGACGTGGTCGGCGCCGATTCTCCTCAGCTCCTCGACCTTGCCAGGGCTTCGGGTGGTGGACAGTACGGTCATGTCGATGCGTTTGGCCAACACGGCGGTCGCCATGCCCACCGAGGAGGTGCCGCCGCGGATCAGAATCGACTGTCCCTGTCGGGCGTCGAGACCGATAGTCAGCGAGCCGTACGCGGTTTGCAGCATCTCCGGGACCGCGCCCAATGTGGCCCAGTCGAGACTGCTCGTGAACGGCACCACCTGCCGGGCCGGTACACAGGTGTATTCGGCGTAGCCGCCGTCGAAGGTACGGCCCATCCCGCCCATCATCGTGGCTACCTGCTGACCCATCCGGAACTCCCCGCCGGGACATGCCGCCACCGTCCCGGTCGCCTCGATCCCCAAGACGCGTGGGAACGTAACACCCGCTGCTAGCCCGAGCCTGGTATGCAACTCGGACCGGTTGAGGCCGAACGCAGCGACCTTGATCAATACCTCACCCGGTCGCGGAGTTGGGATCGGGACATCACGGAGCTGAAGAGCCTCCGGCGGTCCCGGCGCATCGAGCACGACCGCCTTCATGATCGACATCAGCGGCCTCTTTGGGTGTTGACCTCGTCCACGGTGATCAAATGTCGGCGCAATCGACCCAGAGTGCCGGACAATCTCGTGAGTTCGCCGGGCGACGCCGCCGCTCCGAGATACTCGTCAAGAGCATCTTCGAAAGTCACGTTGGCTGCTTCGAGCAGGCTCGCGCCGCTCTCAGTGAGCTCGATCAGACTTGATCTGCCATCGCTGGGGTTCGGAAGCCGCCTGCACCAACCACCGAGTTGGACCTTGTCGACCACCTTGCTCGCCCCACCGACTGTGATGAACAAAGCCTCGGCGACATCTAAGACGCGGCAGTCCGGTGTCGTACTGACCACCCGCATGACCTCCAACCATGCGAGCGGCAAACCATGCTCGCGGTGAACTCGGCCGTCCACTCGGTTCCAGAGGTCCGTTTCCAGGCGGACCAGATCACGAAACAGGCCAGCCAAGTCAACCTCCACCGGCTCACCTTACCGCATGTAGATTCCATGGAATGTAGCTCTACCAGCTGACTTGAGCTCTAGCGCTGCAGCAGCGCGGCGGCGGTTCCCGTGTCGGTGAGCAGGACGTTGATCCACCCACCAACGACAGCGGCGTGAATAGCTTGGTGCTTGCTCTCGCCGCCGGCGATCCCAATACGCCGCGGAATCTTGCGCAGAGTGTCGGCATCGATGCCGACTACACGATCATCAAGCTCGCTGGGAACGAGCTTGCCTGCGGAGTCGAAGAACCGTAGGCAGATATCACCAACCGCACCCGCCGCATGGAGCCTGTCCTGGTCGGCGAGGTCTGCCGCATTGCCGCTGGCGCGCAAGAGCGGCGATGGTGGCAGGCTGCCAATGCCCGCGAGCGCCATGGTGAGGCGTGACCATTCATTGGCGACAGAGTCCATTGCAGGGTCATTCAGCAAGCTTTCTCGCATGGTCCTGCCACCAACCAGAGCAGGAGCGGGGACGAAGGTGGCGGTGGCCCCAACGAGTCGGGCGAATTCGGTGAGGAGCCGATTGCCTTGGGTCTGGACTGAGGAGTTTCCGACGCCTCCCATCAGCTGAACAACACTCTCCGCACCTGGAACACGCAGGGGCCGCATGCGGTCCACGGCGGCCAGCAGCGTCTGGCTCCAGCTGGAGATCCCGATGCGTTCTCGACCAGTCAGGGTCGTCTCCAAGTACGTGGCGCCTGCGGACCCGAGCGCGGCGATGATGTCGTCGTTACTTCCCTCGACATCGACGACGACGGCTTCGGCTAGGCCGTACTTCTCCTCGAGCGCTTCTTCGACTTCAGTGTGAACGCCTGGCGCGACAGCGACGACGGTACGAACAATGCCCAGCTCGGCAGCCCGCTTGAGCAGTCGCGACACCCGGGCCTGAGAGATATGCAGGGTGTCGGCGATGTCGGTTTGGCGGATTCCGCGCTCGTGATACATCCGGGCGACCTTGGTGATCAGCCGTAGCTGTCCGTCCGTCGGGGCTCGAGCGATGCTCCCGGGCGATGCCGCCATGGCTAGGAACCTCCTGAAGCTGGTGTAGGTCTATCCTGCCAGGCCTAGTGAATATTGATGCAGTGGCGCTTTAGCGGTGGACTGCGCCTTCCTGCTGTCTCACCCAAGCCGGTGTGCTCTCCGCGCAGATGAGGATTGAGGGCTCGTAGCGGTCGTATTCGATCGGCACGTAGTTCGGCGGGCGTTTGCCAGATTTCAGCACCCGGCCGGTACGCGGGTCGATCAGCCAATACTTCGAAGGCACTCGGCCATCCGCATCGAAGAACATCCACGGCCCACCGTGCTCGGCATAACCGAGGTACAGGACGCCCGGGTCGAGCAGGCCGCGGGTGTTGGCAGATACGTCCCAGCACGGGCTGGCCTCCGTGATCGGTAGATCGTCGATGATCTTGCCGACTAGGCCGACGTAGCGGCTTCCCTCGAAATCGAGCGCTTCCTTCCAACCAGCACCTTCGGCCAGGAAGTACGAGCCGTGACCGGGTTCGTCGGGATGCAGTCGCCAAGGCCACAGGCTGGCCGCTCCGTACGCGACACCCATCAGGGCGCCCGCACACACGTTGCTCCACGCTTCGTGACCCTGCCACCATCCCTCGGCGACCCCATGACGACCGCTGTGCTCATAGCTCGGTTCACCGTTCATGATCGCCTTGGCGGGTCGCTGCGCCCACATGGTCGCGAGACGATCGGGCACGTGATCACCCATATGCCCGGTCTGGCAGGACTGGAAGTCCAGCCAGTCGGCCTCTTGGTGCTCGTCATTGCGGTGATGAGGCCGGTAGTGGATTCCGGT
>DATEWO010000174.1:0-6233 GCA_035257925.1 Propionibacteriaceae bacterium
CGACGTCCTCAGCGTGCCGGTCGATCCCCCACGGACCGGGCAACGTATGACTCGCGCCCCGACCCCGAAGGTCGGGCGCCAGCAGCCGGTGTTCGGGGAGCGCCTCGGCCAGCAGTGCAAAGTTGCGATGGTTAGCGGTGATCCCGTGCATGGCGACGACCGTCGTCGCGCCGGAGGAATTCCACTCTCCGCCGTGCAACCGGCCACCGTCGACCGCCACACTGATCGACTGGTATGAGCTGGTCACTGCGCTGTCCAACCGCCGTCCATGGTGTAGGAGGCTCCCGTGACCATGGCTGCATCTGGACCGACCAGCCAGCCGACCAGGGCCGCAACTTCCTCGGGCTCGACCAGACGCTTGACGGCGTTGTGCGTCAGCATGATCGTTTCCAGCACCGCCGACTCCGGGAGGCGGTGAATCCTGGCCTGGTCGACGATCTGCTTCTCCACCAGCGGCGTCCGGACGTAGCCGGGATTGACACAGTTGCTCGTCACGCCGTGCGGACCACCCTCCAAAGCGGTCACCTTGGACAGACCCTCAAGGGCGTGCTTGGCGGTCACGTACGCGGACTTGTACGCCGACGCGCGCAGCCCGTGCACCGAGGACACGTTCACGATCCGGCCGTACCCGTGGGCGTACATGTACGGCAGAGCCGACCGGATCAGCCGGAACGGCGCTTCCACCATGATCATCAGCATCCTGTGGAACACCTCCGGATCCAGTTCCTCAATGGGGCTGACCCGCTGCACCCCGGCGTTGTTGACCAGGATGTCCACCTCAAGCTCGACGCTGCTCAAAGCTGCTGGGTCACTGAGGTCCAGCTGCCACGCCTCTCCACCGGTTTCGCTGGCCACCGCCCGCGCCCCCGCCAGATCGAGATCAGCAACCTGTACCGCGACGCCCAGTCCGGCGAGCCGGCGCGCGATTGCGGCACCGATTCCGCTTGCTCCGCCGGTGATCAACGCCGAGCGGCCCCGCAGCCCTGACGAATCGTCCATGACCGATCCTTTCGGCGGCGCGACCATCCGGGAGCCCGCCTCGTTCGTCGTCGCCCGCTTAGGTCTCCGCCATGTCGACCGAGACATCCATACTGGATTTCTTGGCTTCTGTGAAGATCACGCCCTTGACGGGCGGCACATCGCCGTAGTCGCGACCCCATGCGACCGTGGCGTGCGAATCGTCGACGAGGCGGTCATTGGTCGGGTCGAGGTACAGCCAGCCGGCACTAGGAACCCAACAGCCGACCCAGGCGTGGCTGGCAGCATCTCCGATCAGCCGGGGCTTGCCCGCTGCCGGCCGGGTGGCCAGGTAGCCGCTGACATAGCGCCCCGCCAAGCCAAGGGAACGAAGACCCGACACCATGAAGTGGGCGAAATCCTGGCAGACCCCGGTCCTTTTATCGAGCAGCTCCGAGATTTTCGTGCTCAGCGTGGTGGAGCCAAACTTGTACGTGAAATCGCTGTGAATGCGGTGCATCAAGTCGACCGCGGCTTCGCCGATCGGGCGTCCGGCCGGAAAGGACTCGCGAGCGTAGTGCTCGATTGTGGGAGGCACCTCGACATAGGGCGACGGGAACGTGAAATCCATGGCTTCCCACGCTTCGCTGTCGTCCTCTCGCAGCCGCGGCTGTGTCCACTCCCATGGCACAGCCAACGCCTCCGGATCCAGCTCGTTCACTCCGATATCGAGCACGCTGATCGACGTAACGACCAACCGGGTATGCGGCTGGACGACATGGAAATAGCCCTTGGCGTTCCCATAGAGATCAATGTGTCGGAACAGGTCCGCCGGTTCAGGCTCGATCGCGATCTCATTGGCTACGCAGGTCTGCCACCCCAGATCACGCGGGCGCAAGTGGAACAGACCGTAGCTCCCGGTGACCTCGGCGTCATAGGTGTACGTCGTGCGGTGCTCGATGCGGTAATTGGTCATGCGGTATCGCCCAATGCGTCGGTACGGAACAGCGGGCGCTGAGTTGGCGGTGGCTGCTGGTACTGGTCACGGATCGCCTCCGACAGCGCTCGCAGTTGTTGCTGAAGGCCGGTAAGGAACTCCTCGAGCGGAGCCCGATGGCCGTCGGCTGCTTCTGCGAGCGTCATCGGGTCGGCGATACGTACACGTTCCGCCATGCCGTCAAGCAGCCGCAACGGTCGAGCGGTCGGTGAGGTGTTGGGGAGGGCTCGCAGGTCGGTTCTGATCCGCTGCAGCTGGTAGGCGACGGAGCGTGGGTTGTACGGATCCAACACCAGCAACTCGAGCACCGCGCCAACCCCGGATCTCCCGCGATACCGGCGGCGGGATGTCACGATCGATTCGGCTGCAGTGAGCACCGCCTCCAGCACCAATTGATCCGCGTCGGGTGCCCGCTCCCGGCAGATCGTCACCCGAAGCAGCGCCAGGACCTGCAGTGCACGTTCCAGCCCCCGACCGGAGTCGAGCATGTACCACCCGGGATCGCGGATCATGTTCTCGGTCGCGATACCTGCCAGTGCCAGCAGCCCCGATAGCACACGCTCGCTGGCATCGGTCAGCTGGAGACCCTGGTCATAAGGATTCTCCGCAAGCCCGGCCAGAGCGCGTTCGATGTCAGCCAGTACCATCCAGACGTCTTCAGAGAGCTGGTCGCGCACGCCTTGTGCTGCCATCGACAGCGCCCCCAGAGACTGAGCGGCGGTGCCGATCCGATGACGATCGAGCAGCATCGATCGGAACTCCGGCATCATCTCGACCTTGTGGCTGAGGAAACCGGGGTAGGTGGTGCTGACATGGGTAACCGCCTGCAGCAGCACCTCCAGCGCTTGTCCGTTCGTCACCTCAAGATCAGTCTCAATCGCCACCGTACGGGTAGCCAGCAGCAGCCGAAGCAGGTCCTCGGCGCGTTCTGCGTACCGACCGAACCAGTAGAGGTCGCTCAGCACGCGGGGCACCATGGCGATCGACGCAGGCATGGCGGGCACGGAGCCTGCCTCCTCGTCGACTCGAGCGCGCGCGACGAGCCTCGGAGCGGCAACAGGTTCGGTGCCGACCACCCAAACGTCCTTGGCCAGCTGACCATTGGGTTCGGTGACCAGCACCCCGCGCCGTTCTGACGTGTCATCACTCACTCGAGCGAGGCCGCCCAACATAGCGGTGTACGACGCGCCGCTTCGGACGGCGAACGAGCGGAGCACGACGTTCCGGCGCACCAGCCCATCCGCCTCGCTGGTTGGCGCGGACGACAGATTCAGCACCTCTTGGGCGACGAAGCGGTGCGGCGCGGCCCTGATCTTGTCCGCCAACAACTCACGCTGACGACTATTGAGCGCCGGGCCCCGCACGCTGCGACCATGACCACGACTGATTGGCCGGATCACCAGGGAGTCCAGGTTGCTCAGCGCATGGCTCAACGCGGTTTTGTCGCCGCACCACCAGGTCTCAACAGAGGGCAACCGCAGCGATTGGCCGAGCAGTCGTTCACACAGCTCGGGCAGGAATGGGAGCAGAGCGGGATTCTCGAGCACTCCGGATCCCAGGTTGTTCAGCACGGTGACGGTGCCCTGGCGTACGCATTCCATGAGGCCGGTCACCCCAAGCCGAGAGTCAGGACGCAGCTCGAGCGCGTCCATCCACGTCGAGTCGACGCGACGCAAGATCACGTCAACCTCCTCGAGCTTGCCAAGAACTCGCATCCACACCCGGCCGTCACGAACCGTCAAATCGCTGCCCTCGAGCAGCGGGAAGCCAAGCAAGGAGGCAACGAAAGCCTGGTCGAAGGCGGTTTCAGAGTGCGTGCCGGGGCTCAACACGACGACTCGCGGGTCTTCGACTGCGCTGGGCGCCGCATCAACGAGGGCGAGCCGCATTGCCTGGAAGAACGGCGTGAGCCGATGCAGATTCGCTCGGTGATAGACCTCCGGAATCACTCGCGATACCACACGGCGGTTCTGCATGGCGTATCCGGCTCCGGATGGCGCCTGCGTCCGATCCGAGATCACCTTCCACTGTCCGCTGCTGTCGCGCCCTAGATCCGCCGCGATCAAGAACAGCCGCTGGTGGGCCACCGCCTCGCTGCCGACGAGCGGCCTCAGATACTCTTCATGATCGAAAATCGCCGACGTCGGAATAAGGCGTCGCGCCAGCAGCCGCCGGGCACCGTACAGGTCGGCCATGATCGCATCCAGCAGTTCAGCCCGCTGCACCAGACCGGCCTCAAGGCCCGCCCACTCGCGATCGTCAAGGATCAGCGGCAAAGGGTCGAGCCGCCATGGCTGTGGCTCTACCAAGCCGGTCGGCGTCCCTGCCGCGGGACCATGGCCGTTAGGTTCGTCCGCTATTGAGATCGCTGATGCGGGATTCGGCGTGTAGGTGACATTGTCGTCCTCCAGCAGCCGGGCCACCTCGCGCTGAGCCTGCACTAGTCCCTTGTCGGCGAACTCCTCCAGACCGTCCAGCAGTGAGGACCAGCCCTGACGTACGGAGCCGTCCATAGCCGCGAACTCGTCGAATGCCGGTTCGCGGTCTACGGTGGTCGACTGACTCGCTGTGGCCAGATAGCGACTAAGGACAGTCACGTACCGCCCCGGGGCTGAGATGTCCCGAATCCCCAGGTGTGTGGTACCCGCCGGCGTAGATCCAGCGTCGACGGGTACTCATCACCGCTGGCTGAGCGGCTTGCCAGCTCGGCATCCAGTGCCTCAAGGTCGATCGTCGGTATTGGGTGTCCCATCGCCTCAAACCGTCGCGCCCGGCGCGCCTCGGCCTCGTACGCGTTGACCGGTGGGTGGTCGTACGAGCGACCACCGGGATGGATCACGTGGTAGGTAGCACCACCGAGGAAGAAGCGGCTCATTCGATCAATGAGGTCGAAGGACAGCGGCGAATCCACATCGAGCGTCGGATGCAACGATGACCACGGTTTCCAGGCCTTGTAGCGCACACCGGCTACATAGTTGCCGGGTGTGCCGGTGGCAGTCAACGGAATGGGCCGTCCATTGCAGGTCAGCAGATGCCGTTCCGGAACGAACCCGCTTACCGCGACCTGCAGCCTTTCGGTCGAGGAATCCACATAACGCGCACTCCCCCCGGTGTCCACCTCCTCACCCAGTACATGCCACGGCTCGGCAGCGCTCCGCAGTTCCAGTTCCACACCGCTGATCTTGGTTACACCGACCAGTGGGAAGCGGAATTCGACGAACGGTAGCAGCCAGGACAGCTCGAACTCGATGCCGTGGGCGCGTAGATCGGTGACAACCTCAGCGATGTCAGCAAGAGCGAAGTGCGGCAGCAGGAATCGCTCGTGCAGCGAAGTGCCCCAGCGGACTAGCGGGGCGGAATAACGCTCCTCGGCGAACCGTGCGACCAGCGAGCGCACTAGCAATGCCTGGACCAGAGCCATGTCCGGATGCGGTGGCATCTCGAATCCGCGGAGTTCCAGCAGTCCTAGCCTGCCGCGCGTCGAATTCGGGTTGTAGAGCTTGTCGATGCAGAATTCGGCGCGGTGGGTATTGCCGGTGATGTCGGTGAGCAGGTTCCGCAGCGCCCGATCAACTGCCCACGGCCGATGCTCGGTATCAGCCAGCTCATTGATCTCGGCGAAGGCGATCTCCAGCTCGTACAGGGTCTCCGGCCTACCCTCATCGACGCGCGGCGCCTGGCTGGTCGGTCCCACGAAACGTCCGGAGAAGAGGTACGACAGCCCGGGATGGTGCTGCCAGAAGGTGATCATGCTTGCCAGCAGATCCGGGCGCCGGAGCAACGGCGACCGCAGCGGTTCCGGACCGCCGAGTGTTAGGTGGTTGCCGCCGCCCGTACCGCTGTGCCGCCCGTCGAGCGAGAAGGTCTCGGCGCACAGCCGCTGCTCACGAGCGATCCGGTACAGCGTCTGGATCAGGTCGGAGAGCTCGGCCCAGCTTGAGGTTGGATGGACGTTCACCTCGATCACTCCGGGATCGGGGGTGATCAGCAACGTCTTGATCCGAGAGTCGGGCGGCGGCCCGTAGCCCTCCAGGACGACGGCAGTGCCGGTCTGTGTCGCAGCCCGATCCACGAGCCCGACCACTTCGATGAACTTTTCCAGCTTTTCCAACGGAGGGAGGAACACGTGCACGAAGCAGTCACGCGCCTCGACGACCAACGCGGTACGCGTCGGGGCATCGTCCGGATCGACCACTACGGCCCGCGGGTGACCAACCGCCTCGTCCAGCGACGGTCCGGCCTTGGTGTAGGACTCCTCGCCGGCGAAGTCGGGGTCTTT
>DATEWO010000175.1:0-3141 GCA_035257925.1 Propionibacteriaceae bacterium
GCAAGCAAATGGGCCCAATTCCGGAAAATCACCCTGCCGCTGCTGTCCCCGATCATCTTCTTCAACCTGGTGCTGCAGGTCATCAACGCGTTCCAGTCATTCACTCAGGCCTACGTGGTATCCAACGGGACCGGCGGTCCTGCGGACTCGACATTGTTCTACACGCTGTACCTCTACCAGCGCGGGTTCGTCCAGTTCCAGATGGGCTATGCCTCCGCGATGGCCTGGCTATTGGTGGTGATCATCGCGGCTTTCACCGCGATCAACTTCTACTTCTCCAAGCGTTGGGTGTTCTACGGTGACTGATCTTCAAATTCAGGGGGAAATCGCCCCCGTTGACGCGCGACTGACCGGGCCGGCTCCCCAAGAGGCGATCCATCACGGCCCCACGTGGCGGGACCGGACACGGTCGGTGCTCAAGCACATACTGCTGATCATCGCCAGCGTGATCATGATCTATCCGCTGCTCTGGCTGATTGCCAGTTCGCTCCGGCCGACCGAGGTCATTTTCCGTACCCCAGGCCTCTGGCTGAACGACCTTTACGTGGAGAACTACACCCAGGGTTGGTATTCACTGTCCTACCCCTTCGGCCAATACATCATCAACTCCGCCATCGTGGTGATTGGGGCCATCGCCGGCAACCTGTTGGCATGCACACTGGCCGCCTACGCGTTCGCCCGGCTGAAGTTCCGGCTGAGGGGGCTGTGGTTCGCCATCATGCTGCTGACGCTCATGCTGCCCTTCCACGTCCTCGTCGTGCCGCAGTACATCCTCTTCAACCAATTGGGCTGGGTGAACACATTCGTTCCACTGATCTTGCCCAAGTTCCTGGCCACCGACGCGTTCTTCGTGTTCTTGATGGTCCAGTTCATCCGAGGCATTCCAAGGGAGCTGGACGAGGCGGCTACGATCGACGGTTGCGGCCACTGGCAGATCTTCAGCAAGCTGATGGTGCCGCTAATGGGCCCAGCAATAGCCACCACCGCGATCTTCACCTTCATCTGGACCTGGAGCGATTTCTTCACGCCGCTGATCTATTTGACCGATCCGATCGCTTACACGGTTCCGGTGGCACTGCGCTCGTTCCTGGACGCGACGGCTGGGAGCAACTGGGGTGCCATGTTCGCCATGTCGGTCGTCACCTTGATCCCACTCTTCCTGGTGTTCTTGTTCGGCCAGCGGTTCCTGGTCAAGGGCATCGCCACCACCGGCGGCAAGTAACAACGACGGGGACCTTGCTTATAGGGGTCCCGCCTTCCAGGGCGGGACACGGCTCAGCAGGGTCCCCGCTTTCTTTAATGCGCGAAAGGTATCCCTGTGCCCTCTAAACGACGCTATGTGGTGGTCGGAACCGGCCACCGCGTCCAGATGTACCTCGACGCCATGGCCGGCGATCACTCCGATGACGCGCAGCTGGTCGGGCTGGTCGAGCCGAATCCTGGCCGGTTGTCAGTACATCTGAGTCGCTTGTCCGAAGCCGGTCTGGACGTCACGAATGTGATCACCGCCCACCCCGAGAGCCTGGAGCGAGTGCTCAAAGAGACCCAGGCCGACCGGGTGATCATCACCTCTCCCGACTTCACCCACGCCGACTTGATCGTGCGTTCGCTGGATGCCGGTGTCGACGTAGTGGTGGAGAAGCCGCTGACGATCGACCCGGAGAGCACTCGGCGGATCGCTGAAGCCGCCGAACGTTCCGGGCGACAGGTGGTCGTGACGCACAACTATCGCTACTCGCCCAGGAACTCCGGCCTCAAGAAGTTGATCAAGGAGGGTTCGATCGGTACGCCGCTGTCGGTCACCTTCGAATGGGTGCTCGACACCGCGCATGGCGCGGACTACTTCCGCCGTTGGCACCGGGACAAGGCCAACTCCGGTGGCCTGCTGGTCCACAAGGCAGCGCACCACTTCGATCTCATCAATTGGCTGCTCGCTGACACCCCCAATCAGGTATATGCCCGCGGTGGGGTGAAGTTCTACGGCTCGGAAAACGCTGCTGCACGCGGGGTGCCGCCCCGTCCCGAGAGGGGCACCCACGAGGGCCCGCACAGTCCGTGGGAACTCGACCTGCGGAGCGACCCTCGGCTGAAAGCGCTCTACCTCGACAGCGAGTCGTACGACGGCTACCAACGCGACCAGGACGTCTTCGGTCCAGGCGTGACCACCGAGGACAATCTGGCAGTGATCGTTGACTACGCGCGAGGCGCGACGCTCAGCTATGCCCTCAATGCCCATGCGCCGTGGGAGGGCTATCGGATCGCTGTCAACGGCGATGAGGGCAGGGCCGAGCTTGAGGTGGTGGAACGCGCGGCCGTGCTCACCGACGCTGCCGGCAACGTCGTGATCGACCCGAGCGCCGTCCCGGAGTCCTCATCACGGACCGGCGGAGAGCGGCTGACCCTGCAGCGCCACTGGGAGGCGGCTCAGGACGTCAAGATCGAAGAAGGCACCGGAGGTCATGGCGGAGGCGATGCGTTGCTGCTGGCCGATGTCTTCCGCGGCCCTGGCGATGACTGGCTGGAACGGGCCTCGGACTGGGTGGATGGGGTTCGTTCCATAGCGGTGGGCATGGCAGGCAACGAATCACTACGCACCGGCATGCCGGTCAAGATCGCCGATCTGAACCTCGGTGTGGATCTCTCTCGCTCAGCGCGACCTGTGTCCTGAGCCGGTAGATGACATGTGCCCTGAGCCTGTCGAAGGGCGCGCTTCGACAAGCGCCGTCCTGAGCCCGTCGAAGGGCTCAGCGCGCATCTGCCACTCATGATCGATGCCCTACGCTCGGGATTCGCCGATGCTCCCTTGAGCGCAGCACCGATGCTGCGATGGTGGTGGTTCGGCCCGTCGGTGGACAGGGACGAGCTGACCCGCGAGTTGACCGCGATGGCCGGCGCCGGGTTCGGCGGGGTCGAGGTGGCCTACGTCTACCCGCTGGGGCCAGCGACCACGGCGTTCATGTCGGACGCCTTTCTCGCCCACCTGCGCTTTGCGGCTGACCGAGCGCACGAGCTGGGTCTCCGATTCGACCTGACGTTGGGGAGCGGCTGGTCCTTCGGTGGACCGCACATCACCGACGAGCTGGCCGCGCGCCGGCTGCATTGGGAGCGGCGCGAGATCTCCCCTGGACCACTAGAGATTCC
>DATEWO010000176.1:0-13036 GCA_035257925.1 Propionibacteriaceae bacterium
GCACACGCTCGACAGCATCGGTTCGGCTGTCGGCAATCCGGAGCCGCGCCTGGGCAAACTCGTGAACACATACCGCCCAGCGGTACTGGTCGCGAGCCGCACCGAAGGCTCGCGCCCCTGGTCTGTGCTGACGCGCGGCCAGGGCAGCGGCACCCGCCAGCTCCCCCAGCGCCAGGCCGGCGAAGATCAGCACCGATGACAGCTGACTGACCCCGTCCTGTAGCGGCATCAGCGCTCCGACTGCGACGCTCTTCAGCGCCACCCCGCCAACCAGAGCCAGCGAGGCGCAAGCCAGGCACGGCCCGATGATCCAGCTCGTCAGGCGATGGGTTGGGGATGGCAAGCGATCAGGCGACGCCGACGACAGCCAGGCGCCGACCGCGATCTTGGTCGCCAACACGAAGACCGGCCCGAAGGCAAGCGGCAGCAACCACGCCTCCACCGGCGCTAGGTCCGCGCTCGCAAGGATGCTGCTGATGGTGAAGAAACTTGCCAGCATCAGCAGGGCTGTGATCAAGAAGGCGCCGATCCGGCCGTAGGGTCGCCGCATGGCAGACGTCGCAGCCAGAGCACTCCGAGCACGTTCCACGGCGACCCCCGACCGTTCCGTTGCTGCAGCCCAGTAACGTCGCTGGGCCTGACGCTGCGCAAGCCGGGTCTGCAACCTTCGGTCCCAGTACCAGCTTTGGCTGCGGCGTACGCCCCGGTGATGACCGGTAACCAAATCGCTCGCCTGCTGTGCAGTAAGGCCGGTCAGGGTGCTCGGGTAACCATCGCCGAGCTGCGACTCTGGCGGCCGATACGCTTCGTCGACAGGTGCAGTGACCAAATGCGGACTCATCACGCGCCTCCCGCCTTCGAGCTGTAGCCCTGAGTGGAGACCACCACCTGCTGAGCCCCTTGCCGGGTGAGCCAGTTATGCCAGTTCTGAGCCAGTCGGTCGACCTCACGTGTGCTGGGCGGCGGCTCGGTCTGCCCCACGCCGTACATTCCGATGCTGGTGAACTTCCCCAAGTCAACGGCCACCGCCATCTCCGGCAAAGCGATGCCATCAGAGAGCATCAGTGCCTCGCGCCGGCCCTCGGTCAGCGGTGTGGCATTGGCGAGTGCGACATAGCCGCCAACGACTGAGGTACCCGGTCGAGCCATAGCCGGCCGGCCGTTCCGCACAGCAGACCAGACCTGATCACGTGCCACCTGCTTGAGATAGGCGAGCTTCGCCGCCCGCGCGGCTTCGTTTCGGTAGCGCACCGCCATGGCCGGGCATTCGACAACGGTGCGAGCGTTCCCGGCCGATCCGCCAAAAACGATCACTCGAAGCGCGGCACCTTGGTCGATCGCAGCCTCGACTATGGTCCCGACCTGCTGGGTGACGAAGGCCCGCGACGCCATGTGATCACCCATGAACGAACCAGAGCCATCAACGACCAGGCTGATCTCCAGATCCGGCGTCGCTTGCCGATGCACCAGCTGTTGCACGGCGTCGGGGCATCGCGTCTCAGTGGTCGATGTGGGGTTCGTAGTGAGGGTGCCGCACGCTCCGCAGAGCAAGCCGAGCAGCGTCAGGGAGATGACAAGCAGGGCATGCCGCGGCCGTAGCGACCGCCCGGCCTGCTCGCGGTGCGTCTGGGAGTAAGCGTTTCGACTAGTCATCCTCTTGCCCTCCTCCTCTTGTCTTGGCCATCGATGCGGTATTTGATTGGCACTCATCAAATGGCGGATTTGCCACGGATTACAGGGGGAGCCAGCAGGAGTTATGCCGGATCGATAGGGAGGGTCAGCTCATGGCTGAGCAGGCGAAACCTATGGGCGGCGGCACCGAGTCGTTGACCCGCCAGGATCGCCTGCTCTGGCTCTTAGTGGAGAACTTCCAACCGGTATGGCGCGAAATCGATGAAGCCGGCGTATTCCGTCGACGCGGCCTTGCCTTGCGGGACGGGCTCTTGGTGCCCCAGAACGTGATGATCGGGCTAGTCATGTTGCGCGGGCTACTGTCCGAGGCAGGCCATGACATACCGTCGTGGGCCGAGCTGGCCGCGAGCCGTGAGACCGACCCAAACTTGGCTCGGCAATTCAAGCGTTGGATGAATGCGCTGACCGATTACTTCAACGGCGCCCGCGCGCTTAACGGTGTCGATCTGGGGCATCTCGCCCGGGGTCTCACGATGGCCCACCCCACTACCGAGCGCACCGCTGACACTCTGGCCGGCGAGCTGCTGGGCTACGCGCGTCCGGAGCCGTCGACCGCAAGCCGACAACGGCGGGCCGACCTGGTCTCCACTGCTGTCCACCGGCCACTGGCTGTCACTGTGTCCGATGCTTTCCTCGCTGACGTGCCGCCGCTGCTGGCCAGCGGCTTCCAGCGGCGCGAGGTTCAGCAGCAGATCACCGAGATCCTGCGGACGCCCGGGCGTCCTCCGCTGGTTCTCTCCGGACCTGCAGGGGTCGGCAAGAGCCAGCTGGCGGCCGCTGTTCTAGAGGACTTCGGTCCCGAGAAGGTGATCTGGGTTAGTAACGCCGCTTCTCGTTTTGCGGTGCTCGAGGCGTACGCGCGAGCTGCCCAGGCGCTTCGTCTCGCAACGCCTGACCCCGGTGATCTTGAGGACTCCGCTCGGACTTTGATGCGAGCCTTGCGGCGCTCTGACTTCGACTGGTGGATTGTGCTGGACGATGTCGATGATCCGGCCGATCTGGTGGGTTTGTGGCCGGGTGGCGCCCGCGGCCAGACACTGTGGCTGACCCGCCGTCGCGGCCGAGATCTGGAGGGTGAGGGTCGCCATGTCGTTGCGGTCGAAGGCTTCTCCCGACGCGAGGGGCAGCGTTATCTGCGCAGCCGTCTCGGATCTGCGGTCGAAGCCGGCGAGATGCTGAGCAGCACCTTTGACGAGGTGGATGGCCTGGTGGACGATCTTGGCGGCACGCCCCTTGCCCTCGCCCTAGCCGCCAGCGTCTTGTTGGAGAACCGCTACACCTGTGCTAGTTACCGCCGACTGCTCGCCGAGCAACTGGACGGGCTGCACGGCCTGTTTCCGGCTGAGCACACTGCGGCAGGATATGAACGCCCGCTGGTCGCAGCCTGGGCCATTTCCCTCGAGCGGGCCGAGCAGCGAGATCCCACCGGACTGGCCAGCTGGGCGGCACTGATGATCGCTGTGCTCAGCCCGGCCGGGGTACCGGCCAAGATCGTGACCGCCGATGCTGTACGGCGTTTCCTGGCCGGTAAGGGCCGGAGGGGTCAAGGTCTGGTCAGCATCGATGACCTCACGTGGACTACGCGCGCCCTGGAGTCGTACAGCCTGGTCAGCTGCACCCGATATGACATCGGAACTGAATTGAAGATCCGCGAGGTGCAGATGCACGCCTTGACGGCCCGGATGACCCGGCTTCACATGGGATCGGCGGCGGTCACCGAGGCGGTTGTCGCTGCAGCCGATGCTCTGATGGAGCTGTGGGGGGCGGTGGAGAACGACCCCCGTCGCAATCTCGACCTGCGAGGCCATGCGATCTGGCTCGACCGGCTGCGTGGGGAAGCCCTCGCGTCACCCGCCGGAGTGCATCCGGTCCTGATCCGGCTCGGCTGGAGCCTCGGCGAAACGGGCCGCCCGCACCGTGCCGCGCGCTACTTCGAACGGCTGGCCGACCGAATACTGCCGATGTTGGGCAGCGGTGATCCGGCGGTCGAGGAGGTGCAATACGCCTGCGGCGTGTGGCATCGCAAGGAGGGCAAGATCGCGCGATCCATCCGTGAGCTGACAGCCCTTCGTGACGCAACGGGTGGCCGCGGCCTGGACGCCGAGCGCCGCGCGATCCGAACCCGGATCGAGCTCGCCACATCTCAGGGCTGGTCCGGCCAGGTCAACGCTGCCTGTCGCGACCTGGCGCAGCTCCTTGGCCATGCCGAGCAGGCGCTACCACCAGATGACCCACTGACATTGCACGTCAGATACAGCCATGCCGTCTGGACGGGCCGAGCCGGCCAGCCCGGCGAGGCGGCCGGTCTGCTGACTAAAGTGCTCCGGCGCCAGCGGCAGGTTCTGGGAGATGATCACATCAGTACGCTGAAGACACGACTGGAGCTGGCCATCTGGACCGGTCAAAGCGGCGAAGACCGCGACGCGTTGCTCCAGCTGCTGGACCAGCGCGACGACTGGATTCGGGTCTGCGGGCCCGACCATCCGAACACGCTGCGCATGCTGCACATCTTGGCCCAGTTCCGCGGCCGGATGGGCGAGCTGAGCAAGGCCAACACCGAGATGCGGGCGGTCTATCGGCGACGCCGCCGGGTCCTCGGCGATCGTCACCCCGATACGCTCAAAAGCCGCCAGGATCTGGCGGTGCTACGCGGAGAGCTGAATGACCCGCAGGGCGCGGTATTCGATCTGATCAAGGTGCTGCGCGATCGCCTCAAGATCCAAGGGATGCGATCGATCGAGACATTCCGTACCAGGCGGCAGTTGGCCGAGTGGATTGCCCGGGCCGGCCACCCTGCGACCGGACTTGCAGAGCTGCGCTACCTGCAGGCGGATCTTGCCAAATTCGTGGAGGATGGGCACCCAGAGCTGGCCCAGGTTGAGGCAACGATCGCTGATCTGAGCTGAAATCTGCTTCTTAGGCGTGGGGCCACCTCCGCACACCAGCGCAGTCGTAGACGGCCTCGGTAAGGGATTGGAAGCGGAACCGCGTAGCGAACCAGCCGGAGAGCTCGGCCCACAGATTGGGCGCGTAGCCGAACGCGAGTCGGTGTTCGGGGTCGGCAAACCCCAGCGAGCCACTCGCGCCGGAGTGACCAAACATGCCCGGAACTCCGACATCGGGCCACATCGGTCCGCCAGGAAGAGCGAAGCCAAGGCCCCAGTCGGTCCGAACGCGGAGGACGACATCGCGGCCACTGGCCTGCGGCTGCCTCGCCGCGTTCATCAGGTTTGCGCTGATCAGTCGCTGGCCGTCGACCTCGCCGATCAGCGCGGCGAACATCCGCGCCAGCGAAGGCCCGTTGCCGAGTGCGCCCGCGGACGCATCCTCGACGTCGTACCGGACCAGCTCTTCGGCGTCGTCGAAGCTGACCGAGGTACCGCCGAAGGTGGCCTTGTACGAGGCTGAGCGCTTGTCGGCGACACCCAGGGCGAATCGGAACCAGACCGGATTGAGCATCGTCCGGATCGCCTGGCGCTGGCCCGGACCGATCATCGGCGCCACCGTGTCGTCCATCTCGCGCGGCAACCCGATGTGCAGGTCGAGGTCTAGCGGGCCGGCTACCTCGTCGGCGAAGAATTCACCGACCGTGCGCCCGGTGACCGCGCGGATCAGGCCGCTCACGATGAAGCCGTAGGTCATTGCGTGGTAGCCGTGCTTCGCGCCTGGCCGCCACCACGGCCGCTGTTGCTCGATGAGCCGCAGCACCGGATCCAGCGCAGCAGCCTGGTCGTTGCTGATCGGGACGTCCAGGGCGGCGACCCCGGATCGATGCGAGAGCACCAGACGAACCGGGATCTCCTCCTTGCCGTTCTGGCCGAACGCGGGCCAGTAGCTTGCCACCGGTTCGTCGAGATCGAGCAGACCCCGATCGACCAAGATCAGCACCGCGGTCGATGCCAGCGCCTTGCCTGTCGACCCGATCGGCGTGACGGTGTGCTCAGCCCAGGGCATGGCGCGAGCCGGGTCAGCCGAGCCGCCCCAGATCTTGACCACAGGTTTCCCGTCGAGATAGACCCCGACCGAGCCACCGATGTCTCGCCCGCTCTCAAGCTGTGCCGCGAACACATCGGCAACCCGACCGAACCCGATCTCGCAATGGCCCTGCACCTGCATAGAAGTGCCCTTCTCATTCACCAACAGGTGAATCCGCCGTCGACAAGCAGGTCCACCCCGGTGCAGAAGCTGGCTGCCTCGCTGAGTAGGAAGATCGCCGGCCCGACCAGTTCGTCTACGGTTGCCATCCGCCCCAGCGGCGTATCGGCCTCGAACTTGGTGACCTGTTCGGCCACTTCGGGGCGCAGGTTCATCGGCGTCGCTGTGTAGCCGGGGCTGATCGAGTTCACCCGGATGCCGCGGTGGGCCCATTCCATAGCGAGGCTGCGGCTGAGGTGAACTACCGCGGCCTTAGAGGCGTTGTAGTGGGCCTGTAGCAGTCCGCGGTTGACGATGGATCCGGACATGGAGGCGATGTTCACAATCGCGCCTCGGCCGTGCTCGAGCATGGCCCGGCTCTCTGCCTGGCACGACAGGAACACGCCTGTCACGTTGATATCGATCACCCGCTGCCACTGGCTCAGCGACATCTGCTCAGCTGGTGCCGCGTTGGCGATTCCAGCGCTGTTGACCGCGAGGCTGAGCGGGCCGAATTCGCTCTCCGCGTCACGCACCGCGTCGGCGAGCATATCGGCATCCATGACATCACCCGTTACGGCGATAGCCTCCCGGCCGGCGGCTCTGATTTCGCCGCAGACCTCGTCCACAGCTGATTCGGGCAGGTCGAAACACGCCACATTGGCGCCGGCAGCGGCAAGTCCGAGAGCGATGCCGCGACCGATCCCACTGGCGGCGCCGGTAACGAGGGCAGTCCGTTGGTCGAGGCGGAAGCTGGGCATGATCATGGCTGTTCCCTTCGCAAGGCGGTGAACCGCTGGCTGCACGTACGGCTGCCACTCTTACGATCTCAAGCTTCGCCTAGCTGAGAGGTCTCCGGCGTTGGTAGCGGATACGACGACCACACGCAGCGCGGACCAGGTGGTCGGGTAGACCTCCAAGGCCCAAGATCAACTGCGGCGGTTCTTCCGAGGCTTGGACGGCAACGGATCGACACCGGGAGTCCAGTTCAGAATGCTGGAACGCTCCAGGAACTCATCGGAGCTGATGTCCCCGCGGGCGAAGCGTTCGGCGAGGATTCCCTTGGCTTCCTCTTCGGGTGATCGCTGACCACCAAGTCTGGGCAAGGGGAGCTTGCCTTGACGCCAGAGGTACAGGCCGGCGAGCAGCAGAAGGAGCAGCAGGAGCATGCTGCCGAGAAACGGCAGCATGGACAACGAACTCTCAAATTCGTGAGGACCGTGGCTTCCCTCAAAGGGCCTGTGTGGGGGCATTTGTCAACCTCTCTCCTGACGGCACCGCATGCTTGATCGTTATCAAGCCGCCTTGAGCCAAGCCGTGCCCAGCCTGTCTGGTGGCTGTGAATGTCTGTACCAGCAGGCGGTTCCGCTACGCCTTGGCGATCGCCAGGGCCTTGCCCGGTTCGATACGGGTCGCCAGCGTCTCAGCCTTGATCCAGTCCTGGTGGCGTATCAGCTCATCCCCATCGGGAAGCGTAAGCACGATCCGGTCCGTCAGCTCGAGCCCCGCCTCTTTCCGCATCGTGTTGACCGTGTGGATGAGCTCATAAACCCGGCCTCTGAGCTCGAGCTCGGAATCGATCTCGGTGTCCAGAGCGACTGACAGTGTGACGTCATCCGCGATCGCCCAGCCTGCGATCTCCACCCGCTCGCCACGGATCACGTCGTCCGCGTCAAGCTCCTCACCCACAACGCGTACCCGCCCGCCACCAATCTCCTCGGCCTCGCCGCGTTCCAGTGCAGCCTTGATCTCACGTACCTTCGGCCCTAGCCGCGGGCCGAGCACGCGCAGGTTGGGCAGCAGCCGGACGCGGGCCACAGGCCCTTGATCGAATCCAACCTCATCCACCCGTAGCTCCTCGGCGATCTCGTCAGCATGCTCCCGGGCGAGCCGCGCGCCGCGTACGTACACGCGCCGGAGTGGCTGGCGGAGTTTCACCCCCGCGGTGCCACGTGCCTCGCGGCCGAGCTCGACGATCCGGCGCACCTCCGCGATCTCGGCGAGGAGGCGCTCGTCCGCCTGTCCGACCTCCGGCCACCCAGCGAGGAAGACACTCTCCGGAGCCCCTTCGCAGGCGTCGGCGACGAGGTTCCGCCAGAGGTGATCGGTGAGGAATGGCATGACCGGTGAGATCACTCGCAAGCCCGTCACGAGCGCGAACCAGAGCGTCCGGAACGCCGCCTCGTCGTAGGAGTAGAAGCGCCGTCGGGACCTGCGGATGTACCAATTCGAGAGATCGTCGACAAAGGACTCGAAGGCGTCGATCACGCGGTACGTGAGCTGCTCCTCCAACGCGGCGGTCACGTCGGCGACAAGCTTCTCGGTACGCGTGACGAGCCAGCGGTCGAGCGGGCGGAGCTCGATCCCGACTGGCCCGCCCGGAAGATCCTCCAGTGTGGGCTGGAAGCCCTCGATGTTCCCGTACCTCACAAGGAATCCGACCGAGTTCCACAACGTCAGGAGCTTGCGCTTGATTTCGTGCGCCGGCCCATAACCGAAGAGCAGATCCCGGTCAGGTGGCTGGTCGCAGTACTGCCAACGCATGACGTCGGCGCCCATTCGCGCGAACGCCTCCTCGGCCGGGATGAGATTTCCCCAGGAGCCGTGCATCTGACGCCCGTGCTCGTCGAGCATCTTTTCGTAGCCGAGAACCGACCGGAACGGCGCCTTGTCGACAAGACAGACCGACATGAACAGCTGCGAATAGAACCAGAGGCGGATCTGTTCCCGCATTTCGGAGACCCAATGGGCAGGAAACCAGGTTTCCCAATAGTTGTGATCGGGGAGATCGGCGTCGGTGAGCCCTTTGGCGGCACCGGTCCCATAGCCGCCCTCGATCCACTCCGGGTTCTGCCAGCCAAGCGTGGAGAACGGCACGATCCCCGCGTCGAGCCAGACGTCGCCGATCTCGGGGATCCGTTGGACGCCTTCGTTGCCACACTCCGGGCAGCGAATCTCGACAGCGTCGATCCACGGGCGGTGCAGCTCCTCGAGCTGGTCGATTCCAGCCGTCGCGAGCTCTTCGAGTTCTGCGCGAGAGCCGATCACGGTGACGTGGCCGCAGGTGCATGGATAGATCGGGAGCGGCAGCCCGAAGTAACGGCGACGGGAGATGTTCCAGTCGCCCATGTTGCGGAGCCAGTCGTCCATCCGCTTGCCGAAGTATGCCGGCGTCCACTCGACGGTCGCGTTGGCCTCCAGGAGCTTTGGTCGCACTTCGTCGACCCCAATGAACCAGTCGTCGGCGATACGGAAGATCAGTGGCGTGTGGCAGCGCCAGCAGAACGGGTAGCGGTGAACGTACTCATCCGCCGCGACCAGGCGGCCGCGGCCGGCAAGATCAGCTGAGATCTGCTCGGCCGACTCCGAGGTCGACAGCCCGTGCAGCCAGCCGAAGCGGTCATAGAAGCGCCCCGCCTCGTCGACCGGCATCACCACAGGGAGGTCGTGTACGCGCGAGAGCTCGAAATCCTCCGCGCCGCACCCGGGCGCAATGTGGACGATCCCGGTTCCCTCCTCCATCGAGACCTCATCCCAGGGGATGACGCGATGCTCGACGCCGGCCGCACCCGGTAGCTGATCGAATGGCCCTTCGTAACGCCAGCCGACGAGTTCGGATCCGCGCCGGCGCTCAACGTAGGTCTCGTCGGGATAGCGCTTGACCGCAACCCACTCCCCGTCCTCCTGGAGGCCGTACTCCTCCTCCGGATGAACTGCGGCGGCGACGTTCGCGGGCAGCGTCCAGGGCGTGGTCGTCCAGACCGTCAACGACTGGCCGGGCCGCTCCAGCAGCGGAAGGCGGACGAAGAGCGAAGGATCGGTGCGCTCCTCGTAGCTCCCGACCAGCTCGTGTGCCGAGATAGAGGTTCCGCAGCGTGGGCACCACTCGGTGGAACGGTGTCCGCGGTAAAGCCACCCGCGCTCGTGGATGAGCTTGAGGAAGCGCCAGATGTAGGAGATGTTCGTGTCAGAGAAGGTGTAGTAGTCGTTGCCCCAGTCCATCCACTGGCCGAGACGCTTCGACCCCCGGATCAGCTCCTGCGCCGACCAGGCGACCTTCTCCTGGCATTTCCGGGCGAACTCGGCGAGCCCGTACTCCTCGATCTCGCGCTTGGAATTGAGTCCGAGTTCCCGTTCGACACCAACCTCGATCCAGAGTCCCTGGCAATCGAATCCGTTCTGGTAACGCTGGTCGAAGCCGCGGAGCGCCTTGTAGCGCTGGAAAACGTCCTTGAGCGTGCGACCCCAGGCTGTGTGCACGCCGAGCGTCTTGTTGGCGGTAACCGGACCGTCTACGAAGCTCCACACCGGGCCGCCGCGGTTTCGCTCCCGGAGCCGGTCGAAGATGCGACGCTCATCCCACCACGGGAGGATCTCTTCCTCGAGCGTGGGATGGTCGGGAACGGGTGGAAGCAGCCTGAACATGCGGAAAGTCAGTGTAGTGCGAGGTTCGAAGACTCGGAGCCGTAAATTGAGCACCCCAACGGCACCCAATGAAAGGCGCCGACATGACATCTCAGGTCGGCTACGACTTCTCCCTCTCCGACAAGGTCGCAGTCGTGACCGGCGGCGCCTCCGGAATCGGCTCGGCGATCGTTGAGGCGTACGCCGCCAAGCACGCCACCGTTGTGGTACTCGACAAGGCAGTGGAGGCCGCTCAGCACAAGGTCAGCCAGGGCGGCGCAGCCGCGGCCTTTGGTTGCGACGTGACGATCGAGCAATCCGTCATCGATGCGATCAGCTCGGTGAGCGCAGAATTCGGCCGGATCGACGTACTCGTCAATAGCGCCGGCGTAGCCGTGATCGGCGCCGCAGAGGAGCTCAGCGTCGAGAGCTGGGATCTCACCATGGCGGTCAACCTAAGAGGCGCATTTCTGGTCAGCCAACAAGTAGGCCGCATCATGCTGGCCCAAGGTAGCGGCACGGTGATCAGCCTCGCCTCCCAGGCCGCGACAATCGCACTGCCCGGCCACCTCGCATACTGCGCCTCCAAGTTCGGCTTGGTCGGCTTAACCAAGGTGCTCGCTCTGGAGTGGGCCGGGCGCGGCGTCACCGCCAACACGATTAGCCCGACGGTAGTGATGACTGCGCTGGCGAAGGAGCTGTGGGACACCCCGGAGGGTGAGGCACTCAAGGCGCAGATCCCCACTCAGAGATTCGCGCTACCCGAGGAGATCGCGGCCGCTGCGGTGTTCCTGGCCAGCGACGCCGCAAAAATGATCAACGGCGTGGACTTGCTGGTCGACGGTGGCTACACCATCCGTTGATCAAGAGGCAGTCGGGCCCCTAGCCACGCCCTACGACATCCACCCACAATGTGGGAAAGCGAGAGAGGGACCTGCCATGACCCAGACCGCCGCCGTCGCCCCAACCACGATCCCCGAACGGATGCGCGCCAGCGTACTCATCGCTCCGCTGAAACTCAGCATCGAGCAAGTGCCGACACCTCCGATGGCCAGCGACGAGGTGCTTGTTGAAGTGGCCGCCGTGGGGGTCTGTGGCTCGGATACGCACTATTACCGGCACGGGCGGATCGGTGACTTCGTCGTCGAAAGTCCGCTGATCCTCGGCCACGAACTGTCGGGCCGAATTGTCGCGGTGGGCGAGGAAGTGTCAGAGACCAGGATCGGTGAGCGGGTCGCGATCGAGCCACAGAAGAACTGCCGGCGATGCCGAGAGTGCCGCGCCGGCCGCTACAACCTCTGCCCGAACATGGAGTTCTACGCCACGCCGCCTATCGATGGCGCGTTCGCGCAGTACTGCGTGATCCGGACCGAGTTTGCCCACCAGGTGCCGGACTCGATGTCGAATGAGGCCGCCGCACTGCTGGAGCCCCTATCGGTTGCCGTGACGACGATGCGCAAGGCAGGGGTCACCCCTGGATCCAGCATTCTGATCGCAGGCGCGGGACCGATCGGGATCATCTGTGCTCAGACCGCACGAGCCTTCGGTGCGGCGGAGATCATCGTCAGCGACCTGGTACCCGAGCGCCGGGAACGGGCGCAGCACTACGGCGCCACCCGAGTCATCGATCCTCGCGAGACCGACATTGCCACCGCCGGCCTGGACGTCAACGCCTTCGTCGACGCCAGCGGGGCACCGCAGGCGGTGGTCGCAGGTATCAAAGCGGTACGCCCCGCCGGAACAGCTGTCCTGGTGGGTCTCGGCTCATCTGAGATGACCTTGCCCGTGGAGCAGATCCAGAACCTCGAGATCACCGTGACCGGCATTTTCCGCTACACCGACACCTGGCCGGCCGCCATACACCTGGTGGCCAGCGGCGCGGTGGAGCTCGACTCTCTGGTCACCGGCAGATTTGACCTGGAGCGCGCGGACGAGGCGCTGGAGAGCGATAAGGATCCGTCGAGCCTGAAGTCGGTGGTCTACCCCAACGGGTACGACGGCGACAGGGACTCCTGACCTCACCACCGTGACGCAGCCCGGGCTCGCGCGACGGCTCGGGACCTCCGACGCCGTGATCATCGGGCTGGGCTCGATGCTCGGCGCCGGAGTGTTCGCGGCCTTCTCCCCTGCCGCTGCCGTCGCCGGCGCGGGATTGCTGATCGGACTTGGCGTCGCGGCATTGGTGGCGTACTGCAATGCCACTGCGTCGGCCCAGCTAGCTGCCGAGTATCCGACCTCGGGCGGAACCTACATCTACGGTCGGGAGCGGCTGGGACCATGGTGGGGCTTTCTCGCCGGCTGGGGATTCGTCATCGGAAAGATCGCGAGTTGCGCAGCTATGGCAATGACCTTCGCGGCGTACGTTGCGCCAGGAGCATGGCAGCGGCCGGTCGCGATTGCGGCAGTGATCGTTTTGGCGACGGTCAACTACCACGGCGTTACCCGGACCGCAGCGCTGACCAAGATCATCGTTGCTCTTGTGCTTGGCACATTGGCGCTGGTCGTCGCGGCCTCGTTCACCGAGGCGACTGGTATGTCATCGATTCAGTCCGCTGATCTCTTGGCCGACGGCTGGTATGGCATCTTGCAGTCGGCCGGTCTGCTGTTCTTTGCGTTCGCCGGGTACGCCCGGATCGCGACCATGGGCGAAGAGGTCCGTGACCCGGAACGCACTATTCCGCGGGCGATCTTGACCGCGCTCACCATCACGGTGTTGATCTACCTGGCGGTGGCCGCCTCGATCCTGATTGTTCTCGGGCCGGACGGCGTGGCAGCGAGCCCGGCACCGCTAGCGGCTGCCGTGGAT